>NZ_JBIUWM010000044.1:45978-49935 GCF_044743445.1 Pseudomonas sp. NPDC087615
CGCTTAACTGGTGATAGTCGGCCAGCCAGCGCAGCACGATATCCGCAGAAAGCTGATCCTGTTCTATATAAAGCTCACTGCGATTGCAGGTGGAGAGGATCGCAGCTTCGCGGCTGTCGGTCAGTCGGCAGAGCTGCTGCAGGGCCTCAACCAGTTGCTCAGGGGTAAAGGCCACGCGCTCGCGGACGTCTACTGAAGCAGTCTTGTGGTTAATACCGAGTGCAAGGAAGGCCATTCAAGGTCGCTGATGGTGACGTGAAGCCGGCAATTGTCCACCTTCGAAAGATTCAGAACAACTACCGCTGACTATTGTCCCAATTGTCGGCCCCTATAATGGGCACAATTGAGACTCGGTTATGTTTGGCCCAAGGCTTGTGTCATGATGATCCGACCGCAGGTTAGTCGTCCTCTTCCTATATGAATAGATCTTCCGCGTTGCTCCTTGCTTTTGTCTTCCTCAGCGGCTGCCAGGCCTTGGCACCCGTTTCGCCGGACGGTACGCCACCGGTCGAAGACACCACGCCCGCGCCTGAAAAGCCCAAGGTTTACAGCTCGTTCAGCGAGGAAACCATTTTCAGCCTGTTGAGCGCCGAACTCGCCGGCCAGCGCAATCGTTTCGACATTGCGCTGGATAACTACGTGACCCAGGCCATCAACACCCAGGACCCGGGCGTCTCCGAGCGTGCTTTTCGCATCGCCGAGTATCTGGGCGCCGACCAACCGGCTCTCGACACGGCACTGATCTGGGCGAGAAACGCCCCGGACGATCTCGAAGCGCAACGCGCCGCCGCCGTACAACTGGCACGCGCCGGGCGCTATGACGACTCCATGGTCTATATGGAGAAAGTCCTGCTGGGCAAGGGCGACACCCATTTCGACTTCCTCGCGCTGTCGGCGGCTGACACCGACCAGGAAACCCGCGACGGCCTGATGAAAAGTTTTGACCGCTTGTTGCAGCGTCACCCGAACAACGGTCAACTGATTTTCGGCAAGGCCCTGCTCTTGCAGCAGGATGGCGACAATAAAGCTGCGCTGACTCTGCTCGAAGACCACCCGCCGGAAGACGGCGAAATTGCCCCTATCCTGCTGCGCGCGCGCCTGCTGCAGCTATTGAATCGTGGCGACGAAGCGCTGCCACTGCTGCAAAAAAGCATCAAGAAGTACCCGGACGACAAACGTCTGCGCCTGACTTACGCACGCATGTTGGTCGAGCAGGACCGCATGGACGACGCCAAAGCCGAATTCTCCGGCCTCGTTCAGCAATACCCTGAAGACGACGAACTGCGTTATTCGTTAGCGCTGGTGTGCCTGGAAGCCAAGGCCTGGGACGAGGCCAAGGGCTATCTCGAAGACCTGATCGCCCGCGACAGCCACGTCGATTCGGCGCACCTGAACCTGGGGCGCATCGCTGAAGAGCGCAATGACCCGCAAGGTGCACTGATCGAGTACGCCCAGGTAGGACCGGGCAACGACTATTTGCCCGCGCAGTTGCGCCAGGCCGACATCCTGATGAACAACGGCAAAACCGCCGAAGCGCAAAGCAAACTGACGGCCGAACGCGACGCACAACCCGATTACGCCATCCAGTTGTACCTGATCGAATCAGAAACCCTGTCGGCCAACAAACAGGACGACAAAGCCTGGAAAGTCCTGCAGCAAGCCTTGCAGCAATACCCGGACGACCTGAACCTGCTTTACACCCGGGCCATGCTCGCGGAAAAACGCGATGACCTGGCACAGATGGAAAAAGACCTGCGCCTGATCATCAAGCGCGACCCGGACAATGCCATGGCGCTGAACGCTTTGGGCTACACCCTGTCTGACCGCACCACGCGCTACGCTGAAGCCAAGACGCTGATCGAGCAGGCGCATCAGATCAACCCGCAAGACCCGGCAGTGCTCGACAGCCTCGGCTGGGTGAACTTCCGCTTGGGCAATCTGGACGACGCCGAGAAATATCTGCGTCAGGCGCTGGAGCGCTTCCCTGATCACGAAGTCGCCGCTCACCTCGGTGAAGTGCTATGGGCCAAGGGCAACCAGCGTGAAGCCAAACAAATCTGGGGCAAATTCCTCAAGGATCAGCCCGACAGCACCATTCTGCGCAGCACCATCAAGCGCCTGACCGGATCCGAGACTCTTTAACTCATGTTTTTGCGCCACGTTATTGTTTTCAGCTTCATCGCCCTGCTCGCCGGTTGCGCGGGTTTCGGCGCTCGCGAATCGGTCGAGGGCCACGGCAGTCCGGCTCAATGGGCCGCGAACAAACAACAGCTGACAGGCCTCGACGGCTGGCAGATCGACGGCAAGATCGGCATCCGTGCGCCGAAGGACTCGGGCAGTGGCACGCTGTTCTGGTTGCAGCGTCAGGACTACTACGACATTCGCCTGTCCGGCCCACTGGGTCGCGGCGCGGCACGCCTGACCGGGCGTCCGGGCAAGGTTTCACTGGAAGTCGCCAACCAGGGCCGCTACGAATCGCAGTCGCCGGAAACCCTGCTTGAAGAACAGCTCGGCTGGAAATTGCCAGTCTCGAATCTGGCTTGGTGGGTACGCGGTCTGCCGGCACCCAACAGCCAAAGCCGCCTGAATCTGGACGCCAACAGCCGTCTGGCCAACCTTGAACAGGATGGCTGGAAAGTCGAATACACCGCCTACACCGAACAAAATGGTTACTGGCTGCCCGAGCGCATCAAGCTGCACGGCACCGACCTGGACGTAACGCTGGTGATCAAGACCTGGCAGCCACGCAAACTGGGGCAGTAAGCATGACCGCTCCTCGCCTGACCCTGCCCTCGCCGGCAAAACTCAACCTGATGCTGCACATCCTGGGTCGCCGTGAAGACGGCTATCACGAGTTGCAGACGCTGTTTCAGTTTGTCGATTACGGCGATCAAATCACCTTCGCCGTGCGCGATGACGGCGTGATTCAACTGCACACCGCGTTCGCAGGCGTGCCCCACGACAGCAACCTGATCGTGCGCGCGGCGAAATTGCTGCAAGAGCAGTCCGGCTGCTCGCTTGGTATCGACATCTGGATCGACAAGGTTCTGCCTATGGGCGGCGGCATTGGTGGCGGCAGTTCGAACGCGGCGACCACGTTGCTTGGGCTCAACCATTTGTGGCAATTGGGCTGGGATGAAGATCGACTGGCCGTAATGGGTCTGTCGCTCGGTGCTGACGTGCCGGTTTTCGTTCGCGGCCATGCGGCTTTCGCCGAAGGCGTCGGCGAGAAACTTACCCCGGTCGATCCCGAAGAACCGTGGTATCTGGTGCTCGTGCCGCAAGTCTCTGTAAGTACGGCAGAAATTTTTTCCGATCCTTTGTTGACACGTAACACGCCGCCCATTAAAGTGCGCCCCGTTCCCGAGGGAAACAGTCGAAATGACTGCTTGCCGGTGGTTGCAAGGCGTTATCCAGAAGTACGTAACGCATTGGATTTGTTAGGTAAATTTACCGAAGCAAAGCTCACCGGAACTGGAAGTTGTGTGTTTGGGGGCTTCCCAAGCAAAGCTGAAGCTGATAAAGTCTCGGCCCTTCTGACAGAGACCCTTACAGGGTTTGTAGCAAAAGGAAGCAACGTTTCGATGTTGCATCGCAAGCTGCAAAGTCTGCTCTAAAGGAACCAAGTGCTCGGCACTTGAAGCAACAGATACAGGGGCGTCGCCAAGCGGTAAGGCAGCAGGTTTTGATCCTGCCATGCGTTGGTTCGAATCCAGCCGCCCCTGCCATTTTCTATACTCATCCAGGTTACCCTCAGCCTCTAGGTACTGCGCGTGTCCAAGATGATGGTCTTTACGGGGAATGCTAACCCCGATCTGGCTCGGCGTGTTGTACGTCAGCTGCATATCCCTCTCGGTGACATCTCTGTCGGTAAGTTCTCCGACGGCGAAATTACTGCCGAGATCAATGAAAACGTTCGCGGTAAAGACGTTTTCATTATTCAGCCGACCTGCGCTC
>NZ_JBIUWM010000045.1:0-49430 GCF_044743445.1 Pseudomonas sp. NPDC087615
ACCATCTACAAGAATTTTTCCTGCTCCTTGAACAAAGATAACTGCGACGCAGGAAGAACCCTGGCCGAGACTGAGTGCAAAGAGCAGGAAAAATTCTTGTAGATGGTTGGATCGAAATTCAACATATCGTGTAGAGATTCTCAGTGACACAAGCAGCACAGTGGCGCCACCTTAACCCTTTTTGCCGAACGTGCCAATGCTTCTTGCGAAGGTTTCTCTGTTTTAAGGATCGGCGGTGCGACAGTTCGTCGCCAGAACCCTTATTTTCAGCGTGTTCGGCGAGAATTGCAGCGCGCACTTTGAACCCGGCGGCGCGCCCGGTAAGATGCCGGACAGAATTTTTCCACCTCGCTATTCAGGACACCCGCCATGAGCATCAAATCGGACAAGTGGATTCGCCGCATGGCGCAGGAACACGGCATGATCGAACCGTTCGTCGAACGCCAGATGCGCGGCAGCGACGACAGCCGGGTGATCTCCTACGGTGTGTCGAGCTACGGCTACGATGTGCGTTGCACCAGCCACTTCAAGGTGTTCACCAACATCAATTCCGCCATCGTCGACCCGAAAAACTTCGACGCTGGCAGCTTCGTCGATATCCACAGCGATGTCTGCATCATTCCACCGAACTCCTTCGCCCTGGCCAGCACGGTCGAATACTTCCGCATTCCGCGCAACGTATTGACCATCTGCTTGGGTAAAAGCACCTACGCGCGCTGCGGCATCATCGTCAACGTCACGCCGCTTGAGCCGGAGTGGGAGGGCCACGTGACGTTGGAGTTTTCCAACACCACTAACCTGCCGGCAAAAATCTACGCCAACGAAGGCGTGGCGCAGATGCTGTTCCTTGAGTCCGACGAGGAATGTGAAGTGTCCTATAAGGACCGCGGCGGCAAGTATCAGGGCCAGCGTGGCGTCACTCTGCCGCGTACCTGATCGTCCATCCGGCGGATGTCGGGAATTCTTTGGCGGGCAGACACTCTATGGGGTGTACTGCCCGTTTTTGTTTCTGGCAAAACGGGCCTTCGCTGAGGAGTGTTCCATGAAGATCGATCCGCATATCACTGCCGAACTGGCAAGGCTTGAGCCCAATCAGGTTGGCGTTTTAGCCTGGTCCTTGTTGGCACACCCGACTCTGAGCATGGCGGGCGGAATTCCCGGTCAGCCCGATCCTGATACCCCCAACGAACAACCGACCGAGCCGGGTGAGCCGACGCTTCCCGACGAGCCACCTCCGGCGCCAGTTGCCTGACTCACATGCGGTGGCCAGTCATTTGAAGTCCACGAAGGCTTCAACTGACGGGCCATATTTCGTTATCGCCGATGACAAATATCCTGCAGTTGTCATCTCGTTTGATCGGATAACCGCCGGTGAACGCGCCGAACGCCGGCATCAAACTGACGCGTTCGCCCACGCTGAAACACGCCAAACGCAAACTCTGCCGGCCCTTGCCATGTAGCCGATAAACCGGGTGCACATGACCGGCCAGCACATGTCTTTCGTGATGAGGAATCGGTTCATGCTGCAAGGCAAACGGCCCGAGTAGCATCGGTTCTGCAACCACTCTGATGTTAAGCGCCGCTGGTGGATCGCCCGCACGTTTGTCGTGATTGCCACGGATCAGCGTCATCGGCAGATCAGCGTGGCGTGCTCGCCATTGCGCCAGCGCGTTCAATGTGCCGGGCGAATGAGAGCCCGGACCATGAAGGAAATCACCCAGAAAAATGAGTTGCCGACAGGGATGCTGGCTCAGCAGTCGATCGAGCATCGCGATATTGCTCGCCGTCGTGCCCTGCGGAACGGGCTGCCCGAGGCTGCGATAGGCGGCAGCCTTGCCAAAATGGACATCGGCGATGAGCAGCGCCTGTTGTGCCGGCCAATACAGGGCTTTTTCCGGCAATAGCCAGAGTTCTTCACCGGCCAGATGCACAGGGTAGAGCGTACTCATCAGCGTTTGCCCGTGTCGGTAGATTGCTCCAGGTCGCCGACCATCCGTCTGATACGGTCAGCGAGTTTTTCCGAACTCATGCGCTCGCGCATACGTTCCACCAATAGGGGAAACCCCAGGGGCGTAGGGCGTTTAATCCGGTGCATGTCCAGTTTCATTCCTTGGAGGCGCTCCAGCGTCTGTTCCAGCCTGCGAATATCCAGTTCCTCACGTAGGACTTCTTCCCCGGCTTGCGCCAGCAGCAGGTTGTCGGCGTCATATTGTTTGAACACTTCGAAGAATAATCCGCTGGAGGCTTGCACTTGGCGGGTACTTTTCGGTGCGCCTGGATAACCGGCGAACACCAGTCCGGCGATCCGGGCGATTTCCCGAAAGCGCCGCAAGGCCAGTTCTCCGGCGTTGAGACTGGCCAGAACGTCGGCTAACAGATGATCGCAATTGAATAACTCGACGTTCAGGTGTTCTGCCCAATCGATCGGCGTAGCGCTGAGCAATTCCAGCCCGTAGTCATTGACGGCAATCGAGAATGTCAGCGGCTGACGCTGACTGACGCGCCAGGCGAGCAGGCTTGCAAGCCCCAGATGCACTTGTCTTCCGGCGAACGGGTAGAGAAACAGGTGCCAGCCTTCACGGGATTTCAGCGCTTCGGTCAGCAGATGGCGGGTCGTGGGCAAGCCAGAGGCGCGCGCCTGCGTTTCCAGCAGGGGGCGCAGTGCCTGCATCTCCGGGCCGGCAAACTCACCTTGCGCGGCGGCGCTCAAGCGCGTCACCACCGCTTGCGCCAGTTCACTGGAAAGCGGCATGCGTCCGCCGTTCCAGCGTGGTACGGCGGCTTTTTTAGCGGCGCTGCGTTTGACGTAAGCGGTCATGTTTTCCACGCGCACCAGTTCCAGCAAGCGTCCGGCGAACAGAAAACCATCACCCGGTTTAAGGCGGGCAATGAAGCCTTCTTCGACGCTGCCCAATGGCTTGCCACCGCCGCCCTTGCTCCAGAACTTCAACTGAATGCTCGCGTCGCTGACGATGGTGCCGATGCTCATGCGGTGCCGCCGCGCCAGTCGCGCATCGGGCACGCGCCAGACGCCATGCTCATCCGGTTCGACCCGGCGGTAATCCGGATAAGCCGTCAGAGACATGCCTCCATGGCGTACGAAAGCCAGCGCCCAGGCCCATTCGACGGGTGTGAGGTCGCGATAAGCCCAAGCGCCACGGACTTCTTCGTACAACGCTTCGGGTATAAATCCGCCCCCCAGTGCCATGCTGACCACATGCTGCACCAGCACATCCAGCGGTTGATGCGGCGACCATCGCGGTTCAATTTGTCTTTGTTCCACGGCATCGCGAGCGGCGGCGGCCTCGATCAGTTCAAGGCTGTGCGTCGGCACCAGCGTTACCCGTGAAGTGCGCCCCGGTGCGTGGCCAGATCGCCCGGCGCGCTGCATCAGACGTGCCACGCCCTTGGCTGAGCCGATTTGCAGCACGCGCTCTACCGGCAGGAAGTCCACGCCCAGATCCAGGCTTGACGTACACACCACGGCTTTGAGTTGCCCGTCCTTCAGCGCCTGCTCAACCCAATCGCGTGTGTCGCGGGACAGCGAACTATGGTGCAAAGCGATCAACCCGGCCCAGTCCGGGCGCGCCTCAAGCAACGCCTGATACCAGATTTCCGACTGCGCCCGGGTGTTGGTGAACACCAGGCTGCTGGCGCAGGCATCGAGTTCGGCGACCACCTGCGGCAGCATCTTCAGACCGATATGCCCCGCCCATGGAAAACGTTCGATGGTCGGGGGGAGGAGGGTGTCGACTGTCAGGGATTTTTCGCCCTGGCCCTGAATACTCACGCCACCGCGCTGTGGGATCAGCACTTGTCCTGCGTGGGATTGATTACCCAGCGTGGCGGAGACGCCCCAGACGATCAGGTCGGCTTGCCAGTGGCGCAGGCGGGCGAGGGCCAATTGCAATTGCACGCCGCGTTTGTTACCGAGTAGTTCGTGCCATTCATCGACAACCACCATACGCAGGGTTGAGAGCGCAGTTTGTGCGTCAGCGCGGGCGAGCAGCAGCGTCAGACTCTCCGGCGTGGTGATCAGCGTGGTGGGCAGGCGTCGACTCTGACGGGCACGTTCGCTGCTGGCGGTGTCGCCTGTGCGCAGGCCGATGCTCCAGGGAATGTGTAAATCATCGACAGGCATTTGCAAGGCGCGCGCGGTGTCGGCGGCGAGGGCGCGCATCGGCGTGATCCACAGCACGGTCAGCGGTTCGGCCAGCGGTTTGCGTTTGCGCGATGTTTCGACGGTTGGCGCGGATCTGGCGAAACGATTGAGTGCCGCAAACCACACGGCATAGGTTTTACCGGCGCCGGTGCTGGCATGGAGCAAACCGGATTCGCCGTTTTTGACAGCGGCCCACACCTGTTTCTGGAACGCGAAGGGCTTCCAGTTTCGGGCGCTGAACCAGGTTTTTGCGAGGTCGGGGGATTTCGCCATGCGGGCTGCGCGCACTCTGGAGGGGTTATTCCAGTGACCGCGGTGCCCGCTAACAAGTTTAATTTCGTCAGTAGATGAATACCCTTGTGGCAGCGAGCCGGCTCGCGAAGACGTCGTCACATTCAACATCATCGTTGACTGACAGTTCGCTTTCGCGAGCAGGCTCGCTCCCACCGGTTTTATGTGTGCAGGTTATTTGAGGTTGCCGCTGAGGAATTGTTGGAGGCGCTCGCTTTTCGGATTGCCCAGCACGTCTTCAGGCGCGCCTTCCTCTTCGACCAGTCCTTGGTGCAAAAACAGGACCTGACTGGAGACTTTGCGGGCGAAGCTCATTTCGTGGGTCACCATGATCATGGTCCGGCCTTCTTCAGCCAGCCCCTGAATCACCTTCAGTACCTCGCCCACCAACTCCGGATCCAGCGCCGAAGTCGGTTCATCGAACAGCATGACTTCCGGCTCCATCGCCAGCGCGCGGGCAATCGCCACACGCTGTTGCTGGCCGCCCGACAGAAACGCCGGGTACTGATCCGCCACCCGCGCTGGCAGGCCGACCTTGTCCAGATAACGTCGGGCACGGTCTTCGGCTTCCTGTTTGCTGCAGCCCAGCACCCGGCGCGGGGCCATGGTGATGTTTTCCAGCACGGTCATGTGGCTCCACAGGTTGAAATGCTGGAACACCATCGCCAGGCGCGTGCGCAGGCGTTGCAGTTCATCGGCATCAGCCACATGCATGCCATGGTGGTCGGTGACCATGCGAATCGCTTGGTCGTCGAGACTCATCGCGACTTGATTGGGTTGTTCGAGAAAATTGATACAGCGCAAAAAGGTACTTTTGCCCGAGCCGCTGGCGCCGATCAGGCTGATCACGTCGCCAGTCTTGGCCTTGAGCGAAACACCTTTGAGCACCTGATGGTCGCCATAGCTTTTGTGCAGGTTTTCAACGGTCAGTTTGTACATGGGACAGACATCCTCAAGGCGAAAGTAGGTAGCCGCTGCGATAGGCTTCGGCGCCCGCGACGTGGGCGATCACCATGCCGGCGGTGGCCATGCGCCGCAGTGAGCGGGCGTACATCAGGCCGGCAGTGGTGCAATGAATGGGGGTGATCCGGTCGTTGATCGGGTCAATGATTTCGGCGATCTGCTGGCCGGCCTCCAGGTATTGCCCTGCGGTGGCGCAATACACCAACAGGCCGCCGACTGGCGTGGTCACTGGTTCCACCCCGGCCAGTGGCGTGGCGGGGAACGGCAGTGGCGGCTGCGGCTTGGTTTCGCCAACGATCGCATCGAACTGCACCAGATAATCGAGCAGCGCCTGGCAGTCGCGGCTGGCCATCGGGTGATTGACATCGCCCTGGCCGCGCAACTCCACAGTCACCGAGAAACTGCCCAGCGGAATCTCGAAGTGTTCGCCGAAACGTTCTTTGAGTTGCCACCAGAGCAGGGTGAAGCATTCATCGAACGACTGACCGCCGGAATCGGTGGCCAACAGACTGGCCTGGGATTCGATGTAACGCGCCAGAGGCTCGACCTGCGGCCACGCTTCGGGCGTGGTGTAGAGGTGAACCACCGATTCGAAGTCGCAATGCAGGTCGAGCACCATGTCCGCATCGCAAGCCAGTCGTTGCAGGATCAGGCGCTGGGATTGCAGTTGCGTGCTGGCGGTCTGGCGGGCGAGGGCGCTGCGCAGGCTGGCGCGGATCAGCTCGAGGTTGCGCTGCGGGTCGTCGCTCAGCCTGGCCTCGATGTCGTTGCCGATTTCTTCGCTCAGGTCGACGAACCAGCGGTTGAAGTTCTGCCCGCTCTCCAGTTCGTAGCGGCCCAGCGGCACGTCCATCAGCACTTGTTCGAGGCCAACCGGGTTGGCCACCGGCACCAGCACGATTTCGCTGCGCAGGCGCCCGGCGGCTTCGAGCTCCTTCAGGCGCTGCTTGAGGTGCCAGGCCACGAGCATCCCAGGCAGTTCGTCGGCGTGCAGCGAAGACTGGATGTAGACCTTGCCTTTGGCCTGCTCCGGGCCGAAGTGAAAACTGTGAATCTGTCGTGCGGTCCCCGGCAGCGGGGCCAGCAAGTCATGTATCTGGTGGCGCATTTGAGCTAAGTCCTAGTGGGTCGGCCCGAGGAAGGCCAGCCATCGGCGTTCGGCGAGGCGGAACAGGCCGACCAGCGCGAAAGTAATGGTCAGGTAGATCAGCGCGGCGATGCCGAACGACTGAAACGTCAGGAAGGTCGCCGAGTTGGCGTCCCGGGCCACTTTCAAAATGTCAGGGACGGTCGCGGTGAAGGCCACGGTGGTCGAGTGCAGCATCAGGATCACTTCGTTGCTGTAATAAGGCAACGAGCGGCGTAGCGCCGAGGGCATGATCACGTAGGCATACAGCTTCCACCCTGTCAGACCGTAAGCTTTGGCCGCTTCGACTTCGCCGTGGTTCATGCTGCGAATCGCCCCGGCGAAAATCTCCGTGGTGTAGGCACAAGTGTTCAGGGCAAAGGCTAGAATCGTGCAGTTCATCGCATCGCGAAAGAAGCTGTCGAGAATGGGCTGCGCGCGTACGGCGGCCAGGCTGTAGATGCCGGTGTAGCAAATCAGCAACTGGATATACAGCGGCGTGCCCCGGAACAGGTAGGTGTAGAACTGCACTGGCCAGCGGATGTAGAAGTGCGTGGAGACCCGAGCGATCGACAGCGGAATGGATGCGAAGAATCCGATGAAGATCGAGGCGCTGAGCAGCCACATCGTCATCGCCAGCCCGGTGATGTTGTTGCCGTCGGTATAAAGGAAGGGTTTCCAGTATTGCTGTAGAAGTTCGATCATCGTACGGCCTCCCGGGAGCCGGCGGCATACCGGCGTTCGAGCCAGCGCAGGATGAAGTTCGAGGCGCTGGTGATCAGCAGATAGATCAACGCGGCGAGTACCAGAAAGTAGAACAGTTGATAGGTGCTTTTGCCGGCGTCCTGCGCGGCTTTGACCAAATCGGCCAAGCCGATGATCGACACCAGCGCGGTGGCCTTGAGCATCACCATCCAGTTGTTGCCGATCCCGGGGAGGGCGAAGCGCATCATCTGCGGGAACACCACCAGGCGAAAACGCTGGCCGCGTTTGAGGCCATAGGCGGTGGCTGCTTCAACCTGGCCGCGTGGCACCGCGAGGATTGCGCCACGGAAGGTCTCAGTGAAATACGCGCCATAAATGAAGCCCAGGGTCAGGACCCCGGCGCTGAACGGGTCAATCTCGATGTAGTCCCATTCCAGATAATCGGTGAGCAACGTCAGCCAGGTTTGCAGGCTATAGAAAATCAGCAGCATCAGCACCAGGTCGGGCACCCCGCGAATCAGCGTGGTGTAGATCTGGGCGGGCAGACGCACCAGTTTGACTTTTGACAGCTTGGCACTGGCGCCGATCAGGCCGAGCAACACGGCCACCAGCAGCGACATCGCCGATAATTTGATGGTCATCCAGGTGCCTTCCAACAGCAAAGGACCGAAGCCTTTGAGGCTGAAGGCAGAGAGCCCCAGATTTTGTAGGAGGGTTTCAAACATAAATCAGCAACCTGAGCGGGTGGAAAAGGCGCCCATCGAGTGATGGGCGCCGGGGTGTTATTTGCCGCTGTACAGATTCAGATCGCCAAAGTGTTTCTTCTGGATGGTGGCGTAGGTGCCATCATCGTGTAACGCTTTGATACCTTTATCCAAAAGTGCCTTCAGCGCAGTGTTACCTTTCTTAATACCGACAGCGGTTTTGGCTGGCAGCAATTCGCTGTCCACTGGCTTGCTGACGTCATAATCGGCGCCCTGTGGCGACTTCAAAAAGCCCAGTTCGGCTTGCAGCATGTCCTGGATGCCGGCGTCGAGACGGCCGGACGTCAGGTCGGAATACACCTGATCCTGGTTCTGATAGGCCTGGGTTTTCACGCCTGCCTTGTCCAGAACGGCTTTGGCATAGGCTTCCTGAATGGTGCCTTGCTCGTAGCCCACGGTTTTGCCCTTCAGGGACGCAACGTCTGCTGTGACGCCAGAACCTTTCTTGAACACATAAGCGGTCGGACCGGAGAACAGTTCGCTGGAGAAGTCGATGACTTTTTCACGGGCCGGGGTCACGGTCATCGACGAGATCACACCGTCGAATTTATTGGCCTTGAGGCCCGGAATCATGCCGTCGAAGTCACTTTCGACCCACTTGCACTTGACCTTCAGTTCGGCGCAGATCGCGTTGCCCAGGTCGATGTCGAAGCCCACCAGGCTGCCGTCGGCCGCTTTCGACTCAAACGGTGCGTACGAAGGGTCAACGCCAAAGCGCAACTCTTTGTATTCCTTGGCCAGCGCGGAGCCGGCGGCCATGCACAACGCCAGTGCAGAAAGGGTCAGCAATGCTTTTTTCATTATTCAATCCCTAAGAACCAATATGAGCGCTTGTGGCGCAGAATTATTGTTACTGGAACGCGTACGACCCATTAAAAGTAGCAATTTCCGAACCACAGTCCCGAACAAGTGTTTTAAAAGGTTGGGGAAGGGAGAGGAGAGAGTGATTGGTGCACAGAAACGGGCGCCGTAAATACCTTGCACCAAATCGGTTCAAATGGCGTCGACGCGCGGCGTGGTACTGATCCAGTCAGGCCAGCAAGTCTTGCAGCGTTGCCAGACTGTCCGCTTCTTCTACGGTTTTGTCCTGGCGCCAGCGCAGCATCCTTGGGAACCGCACCGCAATCCCGCTTTTATGCCGGCGTGACAGGGCGATCCCTTCGAAACCCAGTTCAAATACCAGACTCGGTTTGACGCTGCTGACCGGGCCGAATTTCTCCACGGTGGTCTTGCGTACGATGCTGTCGACTTCGCGCATTTCTGCGTCGGTCAGCCCGGAATAGGCCTTGGCGAACGGCACTAACGCCCGTTGACTCGACTCCGGCGGCCCGTCCCACACGGCAAAGGTGTAATCGCTGTAGAGGCTGGCGCGCCGCCCATGACCGCGCTGCGCATAGATCAACACCGCATCGACACTGAACGGATCGACCTTCCACTTCCACCAAACGCCCATGTCCTTGGTGCGACCGACGCCATACAAGCCGTCGCGTGCCTTGAGCATCATGCCCTCGACGCCTAATCGGCGGGAGGCTTCGCGCTGGCGGGCGAGGTCAGACCAATCGGTGCCGGTCAACACCGGCGAGGCCAGCAACACCGGGCTGTTGCAGCGCGCAATGACCTCTTCCAATTGGGCGCGGCGCTTGGCTTGCGGCTGGTTGCGCCAGTCTTCGCCCTGCCATTCCAAAAGGTCGTAGGCAAGCACCACCACCGGCACCTCTTGGAGAATTTTCCGGTCAAGGGTTTTGCGGCCGATCCGCTGTTGCAGCAGGGCGAACGGTTGCACCGCTGGCGGCTCTGGCGATTGCGGATCGAAGGCGTCTTCAGTGCTCGGATGGGTGCTTTTCCATACCACGATTTCGCCATCGATCACCGTGCCATCGGGCAGGCCGTGTACCAGCGCATCAAGTTCGGGAAAGCGCTCAGTCACCAACTCTTCGCCCCGCGACCAGACCCACAAGCGGCTGTCACGCTTGATCACTTGCGCACGAATGCCGTCCCACTTCCATTCCACTTGCCAATGACTGGCAGGCCCGATCTGCCCCTCAAACGCTTCAACCGGTTGCGACAAAGCATGAGCAAGGAAAAACGGGTACGGCTGACCGCCGCGCTGAGCATGTTCATCGGCAGATTCTGGCGCGATCAATTTCAGATAGCTGGCGGCGTTCGGTCGGTTGGACTGGTCGGTGTAACCGACCAGTCGTTGCGCTATGCGCTTGCTGTCCAGGCCGGCCATTGAGGCCAACGCCCGTGTCACCAATAATTTCGACACGCCGACGCGCAAACTGCCGGTGATCAACTTGATGCACAACATCAGGCTCGGTCGATCCAGTTGCCCCCACAGCGCCGGCAGTTGCCGGGACAGGTAGTCCGGGGTTTCACCGCGCAGCGGCAGCAATTTGTCCTCGATCCATTCAGCGAGTCCGGCATCGGAGCTGTGTGGATTTTCTGGAAGCACCAGCGAAATGGTTTCCGCCAGATCGCCTACCGATTGATAGCTTTCCTCGAACAGCCAGGGTTCCAGGCCGGACACCCCGACCGCGCGTTCACGCAGAATGCGCACCGGGACCAGTTGCCGAGGGCGTCCGCCGGACAGAAAGTACACCGCCCACGCCGCATCTTGCGGTGTTGCCTGGGCGAAGTAGGCTTGCATCGCCGCCAGTTTGGCGTTGCTCGACGTGGTTGCGTCGAGTTGGGCGTACAACTCGGCGAAGGCTTTCATGCAGACGTCTCGGCAATGGTCGGTTCGGCGGTGATGTTTTCTTCTTCGTCATCGCCGTATTCGGTGTTGAAGCCTTGAGCATCCAGACCTTGTTCACGCAGATGGCGCACCAGGACGCCAATCGAGCCGTGGGTAACCATCACCCGTTCGGCGCCGGTCTGATTGATCGCCCAGAGCAGGCCGGGCCAGTCGGCGTGATCGGACAGCACGAAACCGCGATCGACCCCGCGCCGTCGGCGGGTGCCGCGCAGACGCATCCAGCCGCTGGCGAAACCGTCGCTGAATTCACCGAAACGCCGCATCCAACTGCTGCCACCGGCCGAGGGCGGAGCAATGACCAAGGCCTGACGCATGATCGGGTCGTTCTTTTTCAGGTCACCGGCATAGATCGTCGGCGGCAGGTACACGCCAGCGTCGCGGTAAACCCGGTTCAGTGGCTCCACAGCGCCGTGGCTGAGGATCGGGCCGAGTGTTTCATCGATGCCATGGAGAATCCGTTGGGCTTTGCCGAATGAGTAACAAAACAACACGCTGGCTTTGCCGGCGGCGATGTTGGCCGACCACCATTGATTGATCTCGCTGAACACCTGCGCCTGCGGTTGCCAGCGGTAGATCGGCAGGCCGAAGGTCGATTCGGTGATGAACGTGTGGCAGCGCACCGGTTCGAACGGCTGGCAGGTACCGTCCGGCTCGATCTTGTAATCGCCCGACGCGACCCAGACTTCGCCGCCGTATTCCAGGCGTATTTGAGCCGAGCCGAGTACGTGGCCGGCAGGATGAAAGCTCAGGGTGACGCCGTGGTGGGTCAGACGCTGACCGTATTCGAGGGTTTGCAGGTGGATGTCCTGGCCGAGGCGGGCGCGCAGGATGCCTTCGCTGGCGCTGCTGGCCAGGTAATGCTGGTTGCCGGTGCGAGCGTGATCGCCATGGGCATGGGTGATCACCGAGCGTTCGACCGGCCGCCACGGGTCGATGTAAAAATCCCCGGCGGGGCAGTACAAACCTTCAGGGCGGGCAATAACAAGATCCATGTCGTTACCAGAATGGAGGGCTTGTTAGCTATGAGGTTTGGGCGTGGTCAGAAGTTCTATGGATTTTTTAGTGCGTGGGGCACAAAGCCATTGTGGGCTTGCTCGCGAGGGTGTCGTGTCAGTCGAGATATTTCGTACTGACACAGTGCTTTCGCGAGCAAGCCCACTCCCACAGGGGACGGCGTTTTATTTGCCGGGCGTGAGGGTCAAGCGCGTCTTGCCGTAAACCCGCTCAAAGTTCTGCGGTTGCATCGGCAAACCGATGTACTGGCCCTTGAGCCATGCATCAATCCCGTTGAGGTAATTCGGGCTGACCGGATTGCCCGACTGGCCCGTACCGTTTTGCCCCATCAGCGGTTCGGCCTGGCCGAAGTCGACGATAAACCGCATCGACGGCGCACGGGTGGTGCTGAAGTCCTGACCCCAGGTAAACGCCGCCGTGTTCAACGTCGTGTGATCGCCGCCCGCCGCCAGCGGCCCACGAATGGTCTGGCCATTGGCATTCTTCCACGCGTAGCTGTGCAATTTGCCCCACTGCCAAGCCTTGTGATCGCCACCCAACTGACTGTCGCCGGCGGTAATCGCTGCGGCCAGGCTGCGGGCGAGAATCACCGCTTTATCCTCTTTCTGCGCCGTGCGGATGTCATCCCAGAACGGACTGTCCTCGCGTCCCAGCAGATGATCCGCTTGGGCTGCGTAGGATAAGTTTCCATTGGCAATAAACGCTTTCCACGCCGGGCTGGACTCGGGACCGAGTTCGTCGAGGAAGATCTGTTTCATGCTTTCTTGCAGGAACAGTTCGTAGATCGCCGCGTCGGCGGACGTCGGGCTGAGCTTGCCGTCGAACGCCATCAGCCGGCTAAAGGCTTCACGGGCCTTGCCGCGTTCGATTGGCGGCAAGGCGTCGATGGCTTGTTTCAGCGGTTGTTTCATACCCGGTGCTTCGAACACCTTTTTCAGTTTGGCGGCGAACGTGGTGGTCTGGTCGTATTGCATCGCAATCACGCTGCGACTGTCGTGTTTGCCGCTGCCGGCCAGTTCGGCCAAGCGTTCGCCACGCTCCGGCGCGGCCCAGGAGTTGGACAACTGCATGCCGTAACCGTGGGGGATGACACGTTGGTTGGCGGTGCCAAGCCAGCCCTGCGCCGGATCCTGATCGTAGGGATGTAGCATGGGGTCGGCGTAACCGTCCCAATCGTAACGGCCTTCCCAGCCCGGCGATGGCAGCAGGCCTTCGCCTTCACGACGGTTGGGGAAACGCCCGGTGACTTGCCAGCCGATGTTGCTGGCGTCGGCGAACACCAGATTCAGCGCGATCGCGCGGATTTCCCGGCTCGCGTCCGAGGCGCGCTCAACATTTTGCGCACGGCTCAGGTCAAAAAACGCGTCCAGGGATTTGTCGTCGGTAAAACTCGGCGTCTGCAAGGCCAGGCCAAAACCGTTGCCTTGTGCCGCCTGGGCGCTATTGAGCAAGGCGCCGTGACGGGTTTCGTACACCGCTTCGCGAATCGGCCGCTGGCCTTTGACGAAGTAGGTTTCGTTGCGCACGCCCAGCGGCTGCCATTTGCCGTTGACCTCATAGGTCAGGCTACTGCCCTGACGACGGATCTTTTCCAGAAACAGGTCTTGGTTGTCGCCGAGCACGCTGCTCAGGCTCCACGCCACTTTGCCGTTGAAGCCACCGAGGACCATCGGCAAACCGGCGACGGTGACGCCCGCGGCCTGATATTTCGGCGCGCGGATTTGTACAAAGGTCCACAACGACGGCGCAGCCAGCGGCCCATGGCTGTCGCTGGCCAGCAGGCTTTTGCCGCTGCGGCTGCGTTGCGGGGCCATTGCCCAGTTGTTCGAAGAGGTGGCGCCGAGCAGGTTCAGTGCCGATAGCTGCTGGCTGGTGTTACTCAGTTCGGTCAGTCCCGGTATTTGCCCGTTGAGCTTGAGCCCTTTGAGCTTGTCGGCTTCAGCCAGCGGCAGGTTCTCGTCCGGTGCGGAGGGGGTCAGCCAGGCAAGTTTGTCGCTGGTCACGGTTTGCGCCAGGACCAGCGACGAGATCTCTTGCGGCAGGTTGGCCGACTGGCTGAAATTCAGCAGCGCAAAAATCAGCGCCGAATCTTCCGGTTTCCAGTATTCAGGCTTGTAACCGCTGGAGGCGAGATCCCCCGGCAATTTGTCGGCGTAGCGGAACAGGTAGGCGTTGACGCCCCGGGCATAGACTTCGAAGAAGCGCTTGAGCCGTGGCGACGAGGCTTTATACAACTCGCCGGCACTTTTCTTCAGGTTGACGGCGCGCATGTAGCGGTCGGCATCCAGCATCGAGGCGCCGGACATTTCCGCCAGACGGCCCTGAGCCAACAGACGCAGCGTGACCATTTGGTTGATGCGATCGCTGGCATGCACATAGCCGAGGCTGAACAGCGCGTCGTGGAAACTGTTGCTTTCGATCAACGGCATGCCCATGGCATTGCGCCGCACCGAAACGTTCTGCGCCAGACCCTTGAGCGGTTGCACGCCGGAGGTGGGCGGGAGGCTGTCCTGAGCGTTCCAGGTCTGGCAACCGGACAGGCCCAAAACACTGGCCACTGCTGCGGCAACGCCGAACCGGGGAAGAAAATGTGTAAGGGCTGGCGAGGCCATGGCAAAGCTCCTGCGGGGGGTAGCGTCAGTAAAGGCGCTACGTTAGTGAGCAGGAGGATGCCGCGCAAGCGGGGGCGGGGGTTATTTCGAGATTTATGGCGGACGGCAAACCCCGGCATCAGGTCATCCCGTGGCGTTCAATAGCTTGCTTTGAGGAAGGGGGGGATGCTCAAGTGCGCATTATTCTATGAACCGCGTGAGAAAAATCGCCATGGAACTTCAGGCCAACGCCGCACTGATCATCATCGACCAGCAAAAAGGCATCCTGCATCCGCGCTTGGGGCGGCGCAATAATCCTGACGCTGAAGCGCGAATCCTTGATTTGTTGGGCATTTGGCGTAGCAGTGGGCGACCGGTGATTCATGTGCAGCACTTGTCGCGCTCGCCGGAATCAGTGTTCTGGCCCGAGCAGTCCGGAGTGGAGTTTCAGGCAAGGTTTGTGCCGCAGGATGGCGAGTGGCTGATTCAGAAACAGGTCCCGGATGCATTTTGTGGCACGGGGCTTGAGGCGCGGTTGCGTGAAGCGCGGATCGGACAATTGATCATCGTGGGTGTGGCGACCAACAATTCGGTGGAATCGACTGCGCGCTCGGCGGGCAATCTGGGGTTCGAGGCGTGGGTCGCGGAGGATGCGTGTTTCACCTTCGACAAGGTCGATTATTTCGGTACGCCGCGTTCAGCCCAGGAGGTACACGGGATGTCGCTGGGGAATATGGATGGGGAGTATGCGACGGTGGTCAGCTCAGGCCGGATTCTGGCCATCGCCTGAGAGACCTGTGGGAGCTGGCAAGCCCGCTCCCACAAGGATCGCGATGCAAACAAAAATGGCGACTGACGTTGATTAACCTGTAGGCGTGAGCCTGCTCGCGATGGCGAATTTCAGGCAAAGAAGATCTGCGCCTGAGGCATCAAGCGCCGTGGCACTTCTTGAATTTCTTGCCGTTGCCGCATGGGCAAGGGTCGTTGCGTCCGACGTCTTTCAGGGCGTTGCGCACCGGTTCCTGGTGGGCGTGGCCGCAGTTCGGGCCGTGGACATGGCCATGGTCGTGATCGTGGTGATGGTCATGGTCGTGGTTGCAGTCAGGGCCATGGACATGAGGTTGCTGAGTCATCGGTGTTGCTCCGGAATTAAATCGGCGGGGATTATCACGCCATTACGCTCAAGGTGCACGTAGTGGGCGATGAATAAGCCGGTTTCCATGTCGCCCTGCAATCGATAAGGAATCTGCTGGTTCGGCCTTTTCAGCATTTTCACCACCTCTTTGACTTGTGGCCACAAGTTGGTGCGAATCGGCACTTTGTAGAAAGCGCTGCGTTTGGGCCCGACAGTGATCCAGCGTTCATACGCACCCTCGGTCAGCAGCATGTCAGCCAAATGGATGCGGTATTCCAGGCCGCGCACGGTCAAGTCACTGCTGTTGGGGTTGTCGATGCGAAAGTGCAGGATGAATTTCTGCTCAAGCAACTTGGCGCGCACCACTTCGACTTTGACCAGATGCACGGCGGGGTCGACGCTGACATCACTGAACCACGAGGCGCAACCGCCCAGGTTCAGGATCAGCATCAGAGAAAAAACCTGAAATGTGCGCCATTGACTGAGCATCGCGTAAAACTCCCTTTCACCTCAGTCTAGCCGCCGGCGGATTTACGCGCCGAAATACCCCGCGCAGCACTTTTTAAACTTTTGCCCGCTGGCGCATGGGCAACTGTCATTACGGCCCAGCTTCAATTGCACGGTCGGGTCGATGAAGTACCAGCGCCCGGCGTTCTGCACAAACGAGGAGCGCTCGCGGTGACTGTGTTCGCCCTGGCTGTCGTGCCAGCGTGCGGTGAAGGTGACGAAGGCATGTTCCGGCTGGCCGCCGAAGACTTCCGAGTTTTCGACGTCGAGACCCAGCCAGGTGCTTTGTGCGCTCCAGGTGCTGATCGACTGACGATCAAGGCCCGATTGCTGGGCGGGCAGGGTGGTCGCCACCAGATAGTCGATCAGCCCCAGCACATAGGCGCTGTAACGCGAGCGCATCAAGGCTTCGGCGCACGGCGCCGGGAGGCCGGCGTGATAGTGACCGCAGCAGGCATCCAGTAGATTGCCGCTGCCGCAAGGGCAAATAGCTGTACTCATTGTTACCACCAGTATTTCCCGAAGTTTTCCGGATTGGCCCAGAACCGAGAATTAAGCCAATCGGGGACTTGTTTGTAGTCAAGCAGGTCGTAGGTGAACAGGGTCAACACTTGATTGTCACGCTGGAAGCGCTCACTGGCTTGCAGTGCCAGTGAATAGAAATCAGTCTCCTGCCAGCCACTGGCCGACAGATCCGCCAGTACCGCGATGCGGCTGGCGTTGAGGTTGCGAATCCCGCCCAGAAGATTCAGGCCGTCACGCTTGGGCAAATGTTCCAGGCAATCGACCACCAGTGCCAGGTCGAAGCGCTGTGCCGCCAGTTCGGCAGGCAAGGTGCCGGGTTCGGCGTGGGCGACGCAGCAGTCCGGGTGCGCTTGTTTGAAAGCGGCCAGCGCCGGAAACTCGCTGGCGCCGATCAGCAGCAAGCGCGCCGGGGCGTAGCGATCCAGCAAAGCGGCCAACGCCTGCTGCGGCGTGCGGGAAGAAATGGCGACGTTCATCGAGGCTCCTCAATCAGACCGCCAAGACTAGCCTGCCTGACGGCGGCGGCAAAGCGTGGTGTGCCGCCGGTTTGCGGCCAATGCGCCAAAGTCCTGTGAACTCGGTCGCAAACAGCCATGGCCTATTGCTGGCGGAGATTAAAACTCCGGTCTTTACTCCCTGAATCGGTTCTAAGCCGATCCCTCAGGAGAAAACCAGATGAGCATAGTTCGGACAGCGTTACCCTTGATTCTGTTAACCAGTGTGTTGACTGGTTGTGCAGGTTTGCAGAAAACCGACTGGCCGACCTGTGCGGCGGTCGGTGGCGTCGTCGGTGCCGGTCTTGGTGCCACCGAGAGTTCCTCGTGGGCGGGAGGTGGTGCACTGATCGTCGGAGGCATGGCGGCGGCCTATTGCTGGGTTCATGGTGATGGCGATGAGGACGGCGATGGTGTGCCGGACAGTCGCGACAAGTGCCCGGGCACGCCTAAAGGCGTGCAGGTCGATGCTGACGGCTGCCCTCCACCTGCACCGATGCCTATGGTCGAAGAAGCTGTAGTGGTCAAGGAGGAAACCATCGTCATTCGCGATGTTCACTTCCAGTTCGACAAAGCCACGCTCACGGGCTCTGATAAACAAGTGCTCGACAAGGTCGCCACACGTCTGAAGCAGGAGTCCTCTACAGCGCAACTGACTGTGACCGGTCACACCGACAGCGTGGGCAGCGATGCCTACAACCAGAAGTTGTCGGACCGTCGTGCGCACTCGGTGGTGGAATACCTGATCCAGCAAGGTGTGCCGCGTGCCAGCTTCGTTTCGGTGTCCGGTATGGGTGAGATGCAACCTGTAGCCGACAACAAAACCGCTGACGGCCGCGCGCAAAACCGCCGTACCGAAATCAAAATCGTCCGCTAGACCTCTCGCATCCTCGGCTTGTGCAGTCGCGGATGCGGGTCTTTACTCCTGTGTAACCGGTATGGGCCGGTGACACAGGAGCTTTCAAAATGACTGTTTTCTCAAGGTCCGTCTTGCCGGTACTGCTGCTGGGCAGCTTGCTTACCGGTTGCGCTACTCACAGCGATGGCACTGCCCCCCTCAATCAACGTACTTGGCCGATCTGCAGCCTTATTGGCGGGCTGGTCGGTGGCGGTCTAGGCGCCATCGAAAGTGGTGGCTGGGCCGGTGGCGGCGCAGCGCTGGGGATCCTGACCGGCGGATTGATCTGTTATGCCCAGGATGGCGATGAAGACGGCGATGGCGTGTTCGATCGCCGCGACCGTTGCCCCGATACACCGGCCAATACGCCGGTCGATCACCGGGGTTGCCCACTGCCGCAATATCCGGTGACTGAAAAAGTACCGGAGCCTGCGCCTCAGACTGAAGTCATCACCCTGAGCGATGCTGGCGATGTACTGTTCGATTTCGACAAGTCCGATCTGACTCCAGCGGCCAAATCCCAGCTCGATACGCTGATGGATAAACTGCGCAATGCTGATGTGGTGAGCATCAAGGTGATCGGTCATACCGACAGCAAAGGTTCGGATGCCTACAACCAGGCATTGTCGGAACGACGCGCCAGCAGTGTGGCGGCGTACCTGCTGAGTCAGGGCCTGGCCCCGAACAAACTCACCAGTGAGGGGCGTGGCGAGAGCGAGCCTGTGGCCGATAACGCCACCGACGAGGGTCGCGCGAAAAACCGTCGAGTGGAGTTGCACATCAATCGTTAGCATGTCGCTGAAGTCCTCTAGCTAGAGCTGTCGGGCGACGATCTTCGTCGACCCGGCAGCCATTTGGCGGCCAAGCGAGTTTTTTTCATTTAACCCTCTGGCTTATCCCCCGCAGAAGCCGTTACTGTGCGTGCAAAGAATAATTCGCAATACGGGGGAGCGTATGAAAGTGTTTTGGGGGCTGGGGCGGTTATTGACCCTGCTGTTCTGCTGCGTGGTGCTGGTTAATCAGCTCATGCCGTTCGTACATCCGTTGCACCTGCTGGTCAATCTGGCCGGCGGTCTGCTGTTGCTGATCCATGTGCTTGAAGTGCTGCTGTGCAACCGCAGCCTCAAGGGGCGCCCGCACCCTTGGCGCGACCGTGGCCGCATCCTGCTGTTCGGCATCTTTCACCTGCAAACCATCCCGGCCCCGGCCGCTCCGGAGGCTTCTTCCCATGCGTAAACTCTGCCTGCTCGCTGCATTCATCAGTCCTTTGGCCTGTGCCCAAGTGGTCAGCGTCGAAGCCAACTCCCTGATGCGTCTGCCCAACACTGCCAGTACCTTGCAGTTGGACAAACTAGAAGTGGCCGATTACGGCACGCTGCTGATTCCACCGAATGTGACTGAACTCAGCGTGGGTGAATTGCGCCTCGGTCATGACGCACGTATCGCTATCGTCCCGGGTGAACAGGCTTTGGACATGAAAGTCGTTCGCGCTGAACTGAGTGATGGCAGCCAGATCACTGCACGCGGTGCGCCGGGGACTTACGAAAAAGCTGCGCGTGCGGGGCGCAATCTGAATCTGCAATTCAAGGCACTGGATGCGCCGCAACTGTTGGTCGACGCTCGTGGCGGCCGTGGGACACCAGGTTTTGTCGGTCTTGATGGCGGCAACGGTGAAGATCCGGGCTGCACCTGGGGTCAGGCCGGACACGGTGCCGACGGTAGCGATGGCAGCGACGGTCAGCCGGGTGCACCGGGTGGGTTGGTGCGCCTGCAAGTGCCGCGTGAATTCCCGACCGAACTGATCAAAGTCAACGTCGCAGGCGGTGCTGGTGGGCCAGCGGGCGTTGGCGGCAAGGCCGGCAAAGGCGGCAAGTCCAAGGGCTGTCTGGTGTATCGCGCCGATGGCGGCAAGAGTGGCAAGGCCGGGGCGGATGGCCAGGCTGGGCCTGTTGGAGCCGCTGGCTCGGTGACTGTTCAGCGCCTCTAAAGATCAACCCCAGCAGTGATGTGGCGAGGGCGCAAGCACCCTCGCCACAACAGTATCCAGCGCAAATGATGGGTACCGATCAAAGCATAGGTCGCGCCGCCGCAACGGCCACCAGCACCAACCCGACCAGCAGATTAATCCCCACCACCCGGCGAATTCGCCCCAGCACCGCCGCACCTGCCGGCCAGTCCTTGGCCTCAACCGCTTTGCGCAACTCAGGCAGCATCAAGCCCTGAATCCGGATAAACAGCGCCGTCATCACCACATACAACCCGATCATCACCTGCACATATTTCGGTGCGGTCTCAAACCCGACCTGCTGAAGATGCAACATGCCCACGCCGCTGATCGGCAACACGATCACCGCGACCCAGACCCAGCGGAAAAAACCTTGAAACACTTCCACCCACAGCGTCAGCCGATTTGGCCCGTCCAGAGCCTTCACAGCCGCAGGACGCAAGATCATCCAGGCGAAAAACATACCGCCGACCCACACCAGAGCGGACAGGACATGCAGCGGATAAACGAGGCTAAAAGGTGTCATTGGGGCACTCCGTTCTGCGCGGGATTAATTAGCGGGGTATGATAGCCGCCATCTGAAACCACTGAAAATTTATCCAGCGTTTTTTTGCGCCCGACAATCCATGATCAGCACTGAACTCAAAACCACGATCCAGGGCGCCTACTCGCGTTTTCTAGAGGCCAAAAGCCTCAAACCGCGTTACGGCCAGCGCCTGATGATCGCTGAAATCGCCAAGGTTCTCGGGGATATCGACACCGACGACGAAGGCCGGCGCAGTGGCGACCCCGCGATTGTCGCGGTGGAAGCCGGCACCGGTACCGGCAAAACCGTGGCCTACAGCCTGGCAGCGATCCCTACGGCCAAACTGGCCGGCAAACGTCTGGTGATCGCCACGGCGACCGTGGCCCTGCAAGAGCAGATCGTCTATAAGGATTTGCCCGACCTGATGCGCAACAGCGGGCTGAACTTCAGCTTCGCGTTGGCGAAGGGCCGTGGCCGCTACATGTGCCTGTCCAAGCTCGACATGCTGCTGCAGGAAGGTCACGCACAGACGGCCACCGCCCAGCTTTTCGAAGAAGAAGGCTTCAAGATCGAGGTCGATGAGGCCAGTCAGAAGCTGTTCACCAGCATGATCGAGAAACTCGCCGGCAATAAATGGGACGGCGACCGCGACAGTTGGCCCAATGCCCTGGAAGACGCCGATTGGGCGCGCCTGACCACCGATCACAGCCAGTGCACCAACCGTCATTGCCCGAACTTCGGCCAGTGCGCCTTCTACAAGGCCCGCGAAGGCATGGGCAAGGTCGACGTGATTGTCACCAACCACGACATGGTGCTGGCCGACCTGGCCTTGGGCGGCGGTGCGGTGCTGCCCGACCCGCGCGACACCCTCTATGTGTTCGACGAAGGCCATCACCTGCCAGACAAGGCGATCGGCCATTTCGCTCACTACACACGTCTGCGCTCTACCGCCGACTGGCTGGAAACCACTGCCAAGAACCTCACCAAACTGCTGGCTCAGCATCCGCTGCCGGGCGATCTTGGCAAGTTGATCGAACAGGTGCCGGAGCTGGCGCGGGAGATCAAGGCTCAGCAGCAGTTCATGTTCAGCGCCTGCGAGCAGATTGCCGATTTCAAACCCGGTGAGGATGTCGAGGGCCGTGAGCGCCCGCGTCATCGTTTCGTCGGCGGGGTGATTCCCGAGCACATGCGCGAAATGGGCATCGAGCTGAAAAAGGGCTATTCCCGTCTCAATGATCTGTTCACCCGCCTTACCGACCTGCTCAAGGAAGGCATGGATGGCGAGGTCAACATAGGCATCGCCAGCAATCAGGCCGAAGAGTGGTATCCGCTGTTCGGCAGCCTGTTGTCCCGTGCATCGGGCAACTGGGAACTGTGGACGGCGTTCACCGCCGAAGATCCGGAAGACAGCCCGCCAATGGCGCGTTGGCTGACACTGGCTGAAAGCGGTTCGCTGTTCGACATCGAGGTCAACGCCAGCCCGATCCTGGCGGCGGAAACCTTGCGCCGCAGCCTGTGGAACGTGGCTTATGGTTGCCTGGTGACCTCGGCAACACTGACCGCGCTTGGCACTTTCGACCGCTTCCGCATGCGCGCCGGCCTGCCGAAAAAAGCCGTCACCGCCGTGGTGCCGAGCCCGTTCCATCACGCCGACGCTGGCGTGCTGCGGGTGCCGGATCTGAAAGCCGACCCACGCGACGCCGCTGCCCATACCGCCGCAATCATCCGTGATTTGCCTGATCTGGTCGAAGGCTCGCGCGGTACGCTGGTGCTGTTCTCCTCGCGCAAGCAGATGCAGGACGTGTTCGACGGCCTCGACCGCGACTGGCGCAAGCAAGTGTTCATTCAAGGCAACCTGTCGAAACAGGAAACCCTGAACAAGCACAAAGCGCGGGTCGATGGTGGTGACTCCAGCGTGTTGTTCGGTCTGGCCAGTTTTGCGGAGGGTGTCGATTTACCCGGGGCTTACTGCGAACACGTCGTGATCGCCAAGATCCCGTTCTCGGTGCCGGACGATCCTGTGGAAGCTGCATTGTCGGAGTGGATCGAGGCCCGGGGCGGCAATCCGTTCATGGAAATCTCCGTGCCCGACGCTTCGCTCAAGCTGGTTCAGGCCTGTGGCCGTCTGCTGCGTACCGAAGAAGATCGCGGCACCATCACCTTGCTGGATCGGCGACTGGTGACCCAGCGTTACGGCAAGGCGATCCTCAATGCGTTGCCGCCTTTCCGTCGTGAAATATCCTGAGACATCGGTGGGCCGTTTTGCCCGCCGCGTTGTCTATCTCTCTGCCATCGCGTTTCCATTGGCCTTTGTTGGTCGCTAGGGAGAACTCCGTTCTTATGATCCGCCGTTCGTTGCCTGCCGTGTTTGCCTTGCTCTTTGCTGCCCCGTTGCTGGCGGCGCCTGCTGGTCAGCAGACCCTGTTCAATTTTGTCCGTCCCGCTGACGTGGTGAAAGTCGCGACCGAAAACGCTGACCTGCCGCAAGCCAATGCCGAGCAAACGGCTGAAGGTGAAGTGCTGCGTCGTGTGACGTTCAACCCGGTGGCCCGCCCGACCTTGCGTCTGACGCCACAAACCGGCGCTTGGGACTGGTCGCAATCGGGCATGATGACCCTGCGTTTGCAGAGCGCGATGAACTGGGCCGTGACGGTTTATGTGCAGATCCAGAGCAACAATGGGCAGACGCTGACCAGCCGCGTCGATTTGCCGGCCGGCCCGGCACAAACCCTGTTGGTGCCGCTGGTCGCCACTTCACCGCTCAGTCAGGGCATGAAAGCCGGGCCGCCGATGCCGATGCTGGTCGAGGGTCAGCGAATATTGCTGGCCAGCAGCAGCGGCGAAATTGATCGCAGCCAAGTGGTGTCGGTGAGCCTCTCGATGGATCAGCCGAAAGTTGCCCAGAGCCTGTTGCTCGAGCGTTTCGGCGTGGAGGACGGCGATGCGGTCATGCGAGCGGTGTACAGCAATCTGGTCGACGCTTACGGGCAGTCGACCCGCAGCAAATGGCCGGAAAAGGTCAGTAATGATGAACAGCTCAAAGCCGCCGCCGGTAAAGAACAGCAACAGCTGAAAACCTGGCTGGCCGAGCGCGAAAAATCATCGCTGGACACGTTCGGCGGCTGGAACAAAGGCCCGGCGTTCAAGGCCAGCGGCTTCTTTCGCACGGAAAAGCGTGACGGCCGCTGGTATCTGGTGACGCCTGAAGGGCATCCGTTCTATTCCCTTGGCGTCAACACCGTCAGCCCGGAGGTCAACCAGACTTACGTTGCCGGTCGCGAGAACATGTTTGAAGCCTTGCCCAAACCTGACGAACCGTTGGCCGGGCATTTTGGCGAGGGCGACAACCGTGGCGGCAATGGCGCCGATCAGGGCCGCAGCTATGCCAGCGGGCGTTGGTACGACTTCTATGGTGCCAACCTGCAGCGTCTGTATGGCGAACCGTGCAAGCCGGCCAGCGCCACCAAGGCTGGGGTCGCCGAGGCGGCCAAGGCGGGTGCGGCTGAGCAAAGCGCAGCAAACGCTGCAGAACCGCTCGCTACGTCTGAGCAGCCCAAGGCTGGCGTTGCTGAAGCAGCCAAGTCGGCGTCATCCAATCCGCCCGCTGCTGTGCCTTGCACCGCTTCGGTCGATGAGCAGAAGTGGGTGAGCCACACCTTAGATCGCCTGCAAGCCTGGGGTTTCAACACCGTCGGCAACTGGAGCGCGCCGCCGCTTGGCGATGCCGCTCGCGTGCCTTACACCTTGCCGCTGTCGATCGTCGGCGATTACACCAGCATCAGCACCGGCAGTGACTGGTGGGGCGGTATGCCGGACCCGTTCGACCCGCGCTTTGCCATGGCTACCGAGCGCGCCGTGGCCATCGCTGCCCGCGATCACCGCGACGATCCATGGCTGATCGGCTACTACGCCGACAACGAGTTGGCGTGGGCCGGCCCTGGCGACGATCCGAAATCCCGCTATGCGCTGGCTTACGGCACCTTGAAAATGACCACTGACGTGCCGGCCAAACGTGCGTTCCTCAAGCAGTTGCGCGACAAGTACCGCAATCAGGCTGGGCTATCGAAGGCGTGGGGCATTGATCTGCCCGCGTGGGAATTGATGGAAGACCCGGGCTTCGAGCCGCCGTTGCCGAGCGCGGAACACCCGGAAATCGAGGCCGACTTCAAATACTTCCAGAAAGTGTTCGCCGACACCTATTTCAAGACCATTTCCGACTCGCTGAAATGGCACGCGCCGAACCAGTTGCTGCTCGGCGGCCGCTTCGCCATCAGCACCCCAGAGGCCGTGGCGTCCTGCGCGCAGTATTGCGATGTGCTGAGCTTCAACATGTACACCCTCAAGCCGCAGGACGGTTATGACTTCGCCGCCCTGGGCGCCTTGGACAAACCGGTGCTGATCACCGAATTCAACTTTGGCTCCACCGATCGCGGCCCGTTCTGGGGCGGTGTGACGCAATTGGCCAAGGAAGAAGACCGCGGCCCGGCTTACACCAACTTCCTCAAACAGGCGTTGAGCGAACCCTCGATTGTGGGCGTGCACTGGTTCCAGTATCTGGATCAACCGGTGACCGGACGCTTGCTCGATGGCGAGAACGGCCACTTTGGCTTGGTAGGCGTGACGGATCTGCCCTATCAGGATTTCGTCGAGACGGTGCGCAAAAGTAACTTGCAGGCGATTGATCAGTTGGGCAAAGAGGCTGAAAAAGCCGCCGCCGCCGCGGGTCATGTGGCTGAAGGTGGGCGAAAAGCTGAAGCCGGCAAAGGGCCGGGGCGTGGCGTAGGCCATGCGGGTGGGCATTCCGGCAACGGTCACTAGGATTTACATTCGCGTTAGCGCTCTTCGCGAGCAAGCCCGCTCCCACAGGTTATTCGTAATCCTTGTGGGAGCGAGCTTGCTCGCGAAGGCCTCGGTTGTTGCACCACAGCATCAACCGTCCAGCCCATAGCTGTTTCCAAATCCCTCAAGGGCTGGAACAATGCGGGCCACTTTGTAGAGCGTTTTCGCGGGGGAGTTGCGGGTGCAGATTCAGGGACATTACGAGCTTCAATTCGAAGCCGTGCGCGAAGCTTTCGCCGCACTGTTCGACGATCCCCGGGAACGCGGCGCAGCGTTGTGCATTCAGGTCGGCGGAGAAACTGTTCTCGATCTTTGGTCCGGTACCGCCGATAAGGACGGCGCTGAGGCCTGGCACAGCGATACCATCGCCAACCTGTTCTCCTGCACCAAAACCTTCACCGCTGTCACAGCACTGCAACTGGTCGCTGAAGGCAAGTTGCAGCTCGATGTTCCGGTGGCCCGCTATTGGCCGCAGTTCGCCGCCGCCGGCAAAGAATCCGTCACCCTGCGCCACTTGCTCTGCCATCAGGCCGGTCTGCCGGCCCTGCGCGAGTTGTTGGCGCCCGAAGCCCTTTACGACTGGCAAACCATGGTCGACGCCCTGGCGGCCGAAGCACCGTGGTGGACGCCGGGCACCGGTCACGGGTACGCCGCGATCACTTACGGCTGGCTGATCGGCGAATTGCTGCGTCGTGCTGATGGTCGCGGCCCCGGTGAATCTATTGTCGCCCGTGTCGCCAAGCCACTGGGCCTGGATTTCCACGTTGGCCTGGCCGATGAAGAATTCCACCGCGTGGCGCACATCGCTCGGGGCAAGGGCAATGCCGGCGATGCGGCCGCGCAACGTCTGCTGCAAGTGACCCTGCGCGAACCCACCGCCATGACCACCCGCGCCTTCACCAATCCGCCGTCGGTGCTCACCAGCACCAATAAGCCGCAATGGCGACGCATGCAGCAACCGGCGGCCAACGGCCACGGCAATGCGCGCAGTCTCGCCGGTTTCTACGCCGGACTGCTCGACGGCAGCCTGCTCGAAAGCGACATGCTTGAAGAGCTGACCCGTGAACACAGTCTCGGCGAAGACAAGACTCTGCTGACCCGGACCCGTTTCGGCCTTGGCTGCATGCTCGATCAACCGGACGTGCCCAATGCCACCTACGGCCTCGGCCCACGGGCGTTCGGTCATCCGGGGGCGGGCGGCTCCATCGGTTTTGCTGACCCTGAGCATGATGTCGCGTTTGGTTTTGTGACAAATACCCTTGGGCCATACGTCTTGATGGATCCACGCGCGCAAAAGCTCGCGCGGGTGCTCGCCACTTGTCTGTAAAGCGTCAATAGAGGTTCCTGGACTGGAACCTCGACACGATTTTCGATTCAAAGCGACTGTTTATCCGGGCGATAGTGCTCTGATTTTTCATTACTTCATTTTGTGGATTTTCAATGTCATCTAAAAAGACGCTCGCCCTGGCCCTGTGTGTTGCGATCACCGGTTGCGCACAGACCCCGAAAAACGATGCGGACGGCAGCCATTGGTGGCCGTTCGGATCTTCCGACAAGGTGGCGGCCAAAGAGCCGGCCCCGGCCCCGTTGAAGCCTGCCGCCACTGCCCCGGTTGCCAAAGCTGAGAGTAGCAACCCTTGGTACTGGCCGTTCGGTTCCGATGATTCGGCGACCAAGACTGAAGTAAAAACCGAAACCAAACCCGCCGCCGTGGCCAAGGCTGACGCCGAGGCGGGCGGCAAATGGTGGTGGCCGTTCGGTGGCAAGGATCAGAACACGGCCAAAATCGTGCCGATGCCTGATCCGAAAGTCACCCAGGCTTGGCTCGACGATTACGAGCCACGCCTGCGCGAAGCGGTCAAGGACAGCAATCTGCAACTCGAACGTCGCGACAACGTGCTGGTCGTAACGGCGCCGGTCGAAGGCTCGTTCAACCCGGATCGTCCGGCCATGCTGCTGCCGGTCACCCTCGGCCCGTTCACCCGCGTGGCGAAAATCCTCGAAGCTGATCCGAAAACCGCCGTGCTGGTTCTGGGGCACAGCGACTCCAGTGGCGCCGCGCCCGCCAACGTTAAACTGAGTCAGGAGCGTGCCCAGGCCATTGCGGCGATTTTCCGTCTCAGCGGCTTGCAACGTGATCGCCTGATGCTGCGCGGCATGGGCTCCGAAGCGCCGCGTGCGGCCAATGACAGTGTTGAAGGCCGTGCCCTGAACCGTCGCGTGGAACTGCTGGTTACTCCGCAGAACACCATGGTTGCACTGCTGAGCAAATACAACATGCCGGCGCCGAGGCCAGTGACCCTGGTCGCTAAGCAAGACGTCAAGCCAGCGGCCAAACCGGTGACCCCGGCGCCAGCCGCGAAGAAAGCAGCGGCACCGGCCACTAAAAAGGCGCCGGTCAAGAAAGCTGCTGCCAAGGCACCGGCGAAAAAAGCCCCTGCCAAGGCTCCAGCGAAGAAAACTGCTCCAGCCAAAGCCGCCGCGACCGACAAGAAAGTCGCCGCGACCGATGCCACCAAGAAGTGATCCGCTAACGAAAAGGAATGCGCCATGACCCAGGCTCTGGCTGATATGCGTCGTGATTACACTCGGGATGGTTTGACCGAGGCTCAAGCCCCGGGCGAGCCGTTTGCGCTGTTTCACCAGTGGTTCGCTGACGCGGTGAAAACCGAGCAGGCGCCGGTGGAAGCCAACGCCATGACCCTGGCCACGGTTGATGCGCACGGGCGTCCGCATTGCCGCATTCTGCTGCTCAAGGGCTTGGATGAGCAGGGTTTCACCTTCTTCACCAACTACGACAGTGCCAAGGGCCAGCATCTGGCGGCCAATCCGTTTGCCGCCATGACCTTCTTCTGGCCGTCCCTTGAGCGCCAGGTGCGTATCGAAGGGCGGGTGGTGAAGGTCACGCCTGAGGAGTCCGATGCGTATTATCAGGTGCGTCCGCTGGGCAGCCGCCTCGGTGCCTGGGCGTCGCCGCAGAGCCGGGTGATCAACGGGCGTGGCGAGCTGGAAGATCTGCTCAAGTCTACCGAGCAGCGCTTCAGCGACACCCAGCCAGACTGCCCGGAACACTGGGGCGGCTACCGTTTGTTGCCCGAGCGCATCGAATTCTGGCAGGGTCGTCCGAGCCGTCTGCACGATCGCCTCAACTACCGTTGGCAGGGCGCCGACTGGATTCTTGAACGTCTGGCACCTTAAGCAGTCTATCGAGCCGGATAGCCTGCCTTAGCGGCCTCAAGCCACTTGGGCAATAATCTAGAAAATCCTTGGGTCAGCGGCGCAGGAAATGGAAATTGGCGCTACTGTTGGGTGAGTTCGCAGGGCGCCTGTACCGCGCCTGAATGAAAACAACTTTATCCGGGCGGCGCCGTGACAGGCGTCAAGCTGCGGAGTTTAATGAATACCTGTCCTTTGGAGTTGATGCTATGCGTAAGTCTGTTCTGCTGGTTGCTTCCTTTTCCACGATGGCGATGTTGCTTACCGGCTGCCAATCGAGCCTGACCGGTGACTCCTACTCCCGTGACGAAGCGCGTCGCGTGCAGACGATTCGCATGGGCACCATCGAATCCCTGCGCCCGGTGAAAATCGAAGGCACCAAAACCCCGATCGGCGGCGCTGCTGGCGCAGTGGTCGGCGGCGTTGGCGGCAGCGCCATCGGTGGCGGTCGCGGCAGCATCGTCGCAGCGGTCATCGGCGCGGTGGCGGGTGGTCTGATCGGTTCGGCGACTGAAGAAGGCCTGACCCGTACCCAAGGTGTGGAAATCACCGTACGCGAAGACGACGGCAGCATGCGTGCCTATGTGCAGCAGGTTCAGGAGAATGAAGTGTTCCGCGTTGGCGAGCGCGTGCGCATCTCCACCGTTGGCGGGACCAGCCGCGTTTCGCACTAAGCGCGAGCGAGCGGTAAAAGAAAACCCCGATCAGGTGACTGGTCGGGGTTTTTTTTGGTGCTTTTCAGCTTTTCTGAGTCAGGTTTGTTAGTCCTCGCGACAGAGCCCGATGCAGTAAGTCAAATCGTCCCTGGAGGGCGTGTTGACGAGTTGCATGATTTCTCTGGCTTGAGTTTCCGTTAGATCATGTTCATCCATCGGTACATCTTTCAGAGACTCCCACCCCATGACGTTAAGAACCGCCTGCTCTGAAGTGTGCGGCACATTTTTGTCATATTGCAGTGAGTTGTCTGGATTCGGTTCAGGGAAAAACCCGGAAAGAGCTAAAAAAATCATTCTCGAATACTCAATTGTCACTTGGCCGTGGTGCGTCTTTCGCGGGCACCGAGCAGGATCAGGTCGCCGTAATCCTTCAGACTATCGGTCGGCACCACTCCCGAAGGGTTGGCGTAGTCGATGATCGCGTCCGGCAACTTGCAGGATTTGGCAAAAACGCTGCCCGCACGCGGAATTTCGGGTTTTGTCGCAGCCACTTCACCGTTGCGCTCGAAAGCTTCCTGCCGCGCCAGCATGGCGTCGTAAGCGTTTTGTCTGGCATCGTGCGCAGCCAGTTCACTGGCCGACATATAGCGGTAGGTGACGTAATGCCCGTCGCCTTGTGGTGGGTTGGGAACCCGGGGGAATGTCCTTGTTGCGAGCCACTGATCGTCCTTTCGTTCATCCATCGACAGTCCCACGGAAGGGGGGCGCGACGTTAACGAAGCAGGAAATTTGTGGCTGTAGGACGCGTCTTTAAAGACGAGGGGTTTTTTTGCTATGTCGCGGGAGAATGGCTAGAAAGTTGATTTGTGGTGAGGGGATATCCCCTCACCACAAGTGTTCTATGTAGTAGGCAAAGTGTTGTTTCGACGGCTCGCCGCCGCCGTCACCGCATACCCGATCAATGCCGCCAGAATCGAGCCGGTCAGAATGCCCATCCGGTCCATCCCGGCGTAATCGCTGACACCTGGCTCAAAGGCCAGCGAGCCGACGAACAGGCTCATGGTGAAGCCGATGCCGCAGAGAATCGCCACGCCCAGCACCTGACCCCAATTCGCGCCTTGGGGCAGGGTGGCGATGCCGATCTTGACTGCCAGCCAGGTCAGGCCGAACACGCCAACGGTCTTGCCCAGCAGCAGGCCCACAGCGATACCCATCGGTACGTGGTGGGTGAAGCTTTCGACGGTGACGCCGCTCAGCGACAAGCCGGCGTTGGCGAAGGCGAACAGCGGCAGGATGCCGTAGGCCACCCACGGGTGCAGTGCGTGTTCTAGGGTCAACAGCGGCGAAGGCTCGGCGTTTTTTGTCCGTAGCGGAATGCAGAAGGCCAACGTCACGCCGGCCAGCGTTGCGTGGACGCCGCTCTTGAGTACGCAAACCCAGAGGATCAGGCCGATGATCATGTACGGCCCGAGCTTGACCACCCCAAGGCGGTTCATCGCCACCAGCGCGGCAATGCACGCTGCCGCCAGACCCAGTGACAGGGTCGAGAGTTCGCCGGAGTAGAAGATCGCAATAATCACGATGGCACCGAGGTCATCGATGATTGCCAGGGTCATCAGGAACAGTTTCAGCGACACCGGCACGCGCTTGCCGAGCAGGGCCAGCACGCCGAGGGCGAAGGCGATATCGGTGGCGGTTGGAATCGCCCAACCGTCGAGGGCCGGCGGGTTGTCACGGTTAAGGAACCAGTAGATCAGCGCTGGCACGACCATGCCGCCGATCGCCGCGGCACCGGGCAGGACAATCTGCGAGGGTTTCGACAACTGGCCGTCAAGCACTTCGCGCTTCACTTCCAGACCGATCAGCAGGAAGAACATTGCCATCAGACCGTCGTTGATCCACAGCAACATGGGTTTGGCGATTTTCAACGCACCGATCTGCGCCACCACCGGCGTATCGAGCAGCCCGGTATACAGCCACGACAGTGGCGAGTTGTTGATAATCAGAGCCAGAATGGCCGCGGCGATCAATAACAGACCGCTGGCAGCTTCCAACTGAAAGAAACGCGTGAAAGTGCTACGCAGAGGCAAGGTCGCTCTCCATCGAATAGTCAAAAGGTGGAACACCCTAACCCGTAGTGTTGGTTGTTAAAACAAAAGTTATATTCTTTTTTGTTATATGTCGTTACAGAGTGGTTTACCGCTGGCCCTGCTGAGCCTAGCAGTTGCCAGACATATTGAAACTCAGCTGTACCTGTGCCTGATGCAGGTTTTTTCCTAAACTAACGGTTGAGCCTTTTGACGAGGCTGATTTCCTGCCAGATTCAACGAGAACCCTCACCATGAGCGACAACCGACAGTGGGCCCGCGAAGCCATCCGAATCATTGAAGCGGACTTCCAGCGCAGCGCCGACACCCACCTGATCCCCTTGCCGCTGCCGGGTTTTGCGGACATTGAGTTGTACTTCAAGGATGAGTCCAGCCATCCCACCGGCAGCCTCAAGCATCGGCTGGCGCGTTCGCTGTTTCTCTACGCGTTGTGCAATGGCTGGCTCAAGCCCGGCGCCCCGGTGATCGAGGCATCCAGTGGGTCGACGGCGATTTCCGAGGCGTATTTCGCACGGATGCTGGGCTTGCCGTTTATCGCGGTGATGCCTGCGACCACCTCCAAGGAGAAGATTGCCCAGATCGCTTTCTATGGCGGCCAGAGCCACCTGGTGAAAGATCCGACGCAGATTTACGCTGAATCCGAACGTTTGGCCCGTGAGCACGGTGGCCACTTCATCGACCAGTTCACCTATGCCGAGCGCGCCACCGACTGGCGAGCGAACAACAACATCGCCGAGTCGATTTTTCAGCAAATGCGCTACGAGAAGCACCCCGAACCGAGTTGGCTGATTTCCAGCCCCGGCACTGGCGGCACGACAGCAACCCTTGGCCGCTACGTGCGCTATCGCCAGCACTGCACCCGCGTGTTGTGCGCCGACGCCGAACGTTCGGTTTTCTTCGATTACTACAAGAGCGGTGATGCGAGTCTGCGTCTGGATTGTGGTTCGCGGATTGAAGGCATTGGCCGGCCTCGGGTGGAAGCCTCGTTCTTGCCCAAGGTGATCGATGCGATGGTCAAAGTGCCGGACGCCTTGTCGCTGGCGGCCATGCATTATATGGCGCAGCGTCTGGGCCGGCATGTCGGTGGGTCAAGCGGCACCAACCTGATCGGTGCGCTGATGGCGGCGCAGCAGATGAAAGCAGCGGGTGAGTCGGGGTCGATCGTTGCGATTCTGTGCGACGGCGGCGAGCGCTATGCCGACACTTATTACGATCAGGACTGGCTCAAGGCGCAGGGTTATGAGTTGGAGGGGTTGATTGCAGCGGTGGCGGCGACAGCCGAGCGCGGTGAGGCGCTGCCAGCTTCAGTGTTGCGCGCCAATATCTGAATAAAACGCAGCAACCAATGTGGGAGCGGGCTGCTCGCGAAAGCGTCGGGTCAGTCACCATTGTCGTCGACTGACACACCGCCTTCGCGAGCAAGCCCGCTCCCACAGGTTTAAGTGATCAAGCTTGCAGGCCGAGAATGTCGCGAGCCACAGCTTCGGCGATGCGAATGCCATCCACACCCGCCGACAGAATCCCGCCCGCGTAACCCGCGCCTTCACCGGCCGGGAACAGGCCTTTGACGTTCATGCTCTGCAACGACTCGTTGCGGGTAATGCGCAACGGCGACGATGTACGGGTTTCAATCCCGGTCAGCACCGCATCGTGCAGCGAATAACCGCGAATCTGTTTCTCGAACGCCGGCAACGCTTCACGAATCGCTTCAATGGCGAATTCCGGCAAAGCCAGCGCCAGATCGCCGAGCGCTACGCCCGGTTTATAGGACGGTTCAACTTCACCCAGTTCGGTCGAAGGTGTGCCATTGATGAAGTCACCCACCAATTGCGCCGGGGCCTTGTAGTCGCTGCCGCCGAGAATGAACGCGTGAGATTCCAGGCGTTCCTGCAGTTCGATCCCGGCTAGCGGTCCGCCCGGATAATCGACTTCCGGGGTGATGCCGACGACGATGCCGGAGTTGGCGTTGCGCTCGTTACGCGAGTATTGGCTCATGCCGTTGGTGACCACACGGTTCGGCTCGGAAGTCGCCGCTACCACGGTGCCGCCCGGGCACATGCAGAAGCTGTAGACCGAACGACCGTTCTTGGCGTGGTGCACCAGTTTGTAATCGGCGGCGCCGAGTTTTGGGTGGCCGGCGTATTTGCCCAGTCGCGCACGGTCGATCAGCGACTGCGGGTGTTCGATACGGAAACCCACCGAAAACGGCTTGGCTTCCATGAACACGCCGCGGCCGTGGAGCATACGGAAGGTGTCACGGGCGCTGTGGCCCAGAGCCAGAACCACGTGCCTGGAATGCAAGGTTTCGCCGCTGCCCAGTTCGACGCCGACCACTTGGCCGTCTTCGATCAGGACATCGTTGACGCGCTCCTGGAAGCGCACCTCACCCCCCAGGGCGCGTATCTCTTCACGCATGGTCTCGACCATACCGGTCAGACGGAACGTGCCGATGTGCGGTTTGCTGACGTAGAGGATTTCTTCCGGTGCGCCGGCCTTGACGAACTCGTGCAGCACTTTACGGCCAAGGAACTTCGGGTCCTTGATCTGGCTGTACAGCTTGCCGTCGGAGAACGTGCCCGCGCCGCCTTCGCCGAACTGCACGTTGGACTCGGGGTTGAGCACGCTTTTACGCCACAGGCCCCAGGTGTCCTTGGTGCGCTGGCGGACTTCGGTGCCGCGCTCGAGGATGATCGGCTTGAAGCCCATTTGCGCCAGCAGCAGGCCGGCGAATATGCCGCACGGGCCGAAGCCGACCACGATTGGGCGTTGACTCAGATCGCTCGGCGCCTGGCCGACGAACTTGTAGCTGACATCCGGCGCCACGTTGACGTTACGGTCATCGGCGAACCTGCCCAGCACCTTGGCCTCGTCGCGTACGTTGAGGTCGATGGTGTAGATGAAGCACAGTTCGGAGGACTTTTTGCGCGCGTCGTAGCTGCGCTTGAACAAGGTGAAATCGAGCAAGTCATCGCTGGCGATGCCCAGACGTTGCACGATGGCGACGCGCAGGTCTTCTTCGGGATGATCGATTGGCAGCTTGAGTTCAGTGATTCGTAACATGGCGAGGATCCGGGTTCGCGGGGCGCACAACTGCGCCAGGGCGTTTGAAGGCCGCGATTATAAGCCGCAAAGGCCGGATCCGGTGAGGCAAAAACGCTCAGTCGTTGCGCGATCCGCCGAAATACCCGCAGCCTCGCTGTACTTTGCCATCGATACGCAACTCGGCACTCATGTGTTGCACGCTGCCTGTATGGCTGTCGACGCAGCGTTGTGGCGCGACCCACAATTCGATGCGTTGATTGTTGGCTTCGCTGCTGAGATTGAAGCGGCCGTCGCCCAATTGCTCCTCAACATAAGGCACGGCGAGTGGCGGTTGACCTTCGCGGTCGATGACCATGCCTCGACCGCTGACCTTGACGTTCCATTCCGGGCCGTGGCCGGCGGCGCGCAGGATCAGCAGTTTGAAATTCGGATCATCACAAGCTGTGCCGGAACGCTCGACGCGATAGAGCTGGGCCAGGTCGAGGCGGTCGCCGGCAATTTTCCCGCGTACGTCGGCGAACAGCTTGCCTTGCTCGTCGGCGAGGGTTGCGGCCTCTTGCAGGATGCTGGTGCCGCCAATGTCGTTGACCACGAACTGGCGCTGATCCTGGCACGACTGGAACACCAGTTTGCCGTCGGCAGCAGTCAGTTGCCCCTGCATCCGCGTCTGCCCGACATGGGATGCACTTTGTCGCGGGCCATCAAGCAACTGGCAGGCGGCAAACAACGGCAGCAGGGTAACAAGGACTAACGAACGGGCAACACGCATCTTCGGCTCTCCAGACAAGTGCCGCCACGTTACGCAGGCTTACCGTTCATCACAAGGGTTTAGCCCACGCGAAACGTCTGACCGGTTTGCAGGCCTTCGACACTTTTTGCGTAGGCCAACGCCACATCCGCCGCGGGAACCGGCTTGTAACCACGGAAATACGGGGCGTAGCTGCCCATGGCTTCGAGCAACACGGTCGGGCTGATCGAGTTCACGCGCAGACCGCGTGGCAATTCGATAGCCGCCGCACGCACGAAGCTGTCCAGCGCGCCGTTGACCAGTGCGGCCGAGGCGCCACTGCGGATCGGATCGTGGCTGAGTACGCCGGTGGTGAAGGTGAACGAAGCGCCGTCATTGGCAAATTCACGGCCGATCAGTAGCAGGTTGACCTGGCCCATCAGTTTGTCCTTGAGGCCGAGTGCGAAGCTGTCTTCAGTCATCTCACCCAACGGGGCAAAGGTCACATTGCCCGCAGCACAGACCAGTGCATCGAACTTTCCGGTCTGTTCGAACAGGTTGCGGATCGACGCGCTGTCGCTGATATCCACTTGCAAATCACCGCTATTTCGACCGATACGAATGACTTCGTGGCGCTGAGAGAGTTCTTTGTCTACGGCTGAGCCGATGGTGCCGCCAGCGCCTATCAACAGAATTTTCATCGAACTGTGCCTCAAGTAATTGAACGAGGTTTCAGTCTAGAGTGGTTTTTTCTGCGGATAAGCGTGCTAATGGGCAACCTTTGGTTTTCAAATGGAAACAATCCATGAGCGAAATGGATGATCTGGCCGCGTTTGCCGTGTTGATCGAGGCCGGTAGTTTCACTCTCGCAGCGCAGCAACTGGGCTGCAGCAAGGGGCAGTTGTCCAAGCGCATCAGTCAGTTGGAAGCGCAGTTTTGCGTAGTGCTGCTGCAACGCACGACTCGGCGTTTGAGCCTGACGGCGGCGGGTGCGGCGTTGTTGCCGCAAGCCCAAGCGTTAGTCGTCCAGGTCGAAAGAGCGCGTCAGGCATTGGCGCGCTTGAAGGATGACATGGCCGGCCCGGTGCGCATGACCGTTCCGGTGTCGCTGGGAGAAACCTTTTTTGAGGGGCTTCTGTTGGAGTTCTCGCACAAATATCCCGAAGTGCAGATTGAGCTTGAGCTAAACAACAGCTATCGAGATTTGTCCCGGGACGGTTTCGATCTGGCGGTCCGTAGCGACGTGGCCAATGACGAACGACTGGTGGCCAAACCGTTGCTGGCCTGGCAGGAAATGACCTGTGCCAGCCCCGCCTACCTCGAACGTTTCGGCGAGCCGACGAAGCCGCAGGCACTCGCTGAGCATCGGTGTTTGCTCAACAGCCACTACAGCGGGCGCGAGGAGTGGCTCTATCATCAGCATCACGAGTTGCTGCGGGTACGGGTGTCGGGGCCGTTCGCCAGCAACCATTACAACTTGCTCAAGAAGGCCGCGCTCACTGGTGCCGGGATCGCCCGTTTGCCTTCGTACCTGCTGCAAACGGAATTGGCTGACGGGCGATTGCGCTGGCTTCTGCGCGACTATCAGACCCGCCGTATGCCGATGTACCTGGTGCATCCGTATCAGGGGGGGCTGCCAAAGCGCACACAAGTGCTCGCCGATTATCTGATCGACTGGTTCAAACGCAGCGGCGAGGCGCTGGATCGGCTTCAGCGATAACGCTTGGCAATCAGGTGATCAATCGAGATTTTTCCCGGCCCGGTCGCCATCAGATACAGCAACACCGCCGCCCAGGTACCGTGAGTCGGGTAGGCATCCGGGTACACAAAGAGCTGAATGGTCAGGGTCATGCCCAGCAGCGCCAGCGCCGAAAACCGAGTGGCGAAGCCGATCAGAATCAGAATCGGAAAGAAGTGCTCGGCGAACGCGGCCATGTGCGCGGCGATTTCCGGCGACAGCAGCGGTACGTGGTATTCGCTCTTGAACAACGGGATCGTCGAGTCGGCCAGCCGTGGCCAGCCAAGTTCAAAGGTGCCATCGATCAAGTCGATGGCCAGCCCCTCGACCTTGGTCTGCCCTGATTTCCAGAACACCGCGGCAATCGAAAAGCGAGCAATGAAGGCAATCAGGCTGTGGGGGATTTTTTCCAGCAGCCTGATGGCGGCAGCGATGAGGTTGTTCATGGGCACTCCTTGTTGTTGTGCAAATGGCTAATGGCGTTGTGGGCGATCAGCAGCGCCAGAATTTGGCTGAGGTCGAACGCGGGGCTGTTTTCCACGGCTGCCAGTAGGGGGTGGCCGTCGATCAGATTGCCGATAAACACCCTGGCGCCGTGTTCAAGGGCAAAGACTTCAACGTCGAGACCGTTGCGCAGCACCAAGGCGTGTTGTCCCTGGCTGATGTTGATGCCTTCGAGCGTCCCGTCGTGTTGATGCGCGGCCCAGATCGCGACCACGGCATAGGCTGAATCGAACAGGTGCAGTGACGGATGTAGTTGGAAACACAGCTCGCCCAGACCTTGCGGGTTGGCGAGAGCGGTGCTGATCTGATCATGTTGCAACGGGGCTGCGTCGGCGGCGTGATAGGCGAGGGTGCGCAAGCGTTCAAGCCGTGCGACATCGGCCAGATAGGGCACGCTCGTGGCCGGGCCAAACGTGGCGATGAAGTCCGCCAGACCTGCGCCATAGCGGCTCATCAGCGGACTGTCAGGCGGCTGGCGCTGTATGAAAATGGCCGCCATGGCACGGAAAAACTCCTCACCGACCAATTGCGCAACCACCGGGTAGCTGTCAGCCAGTGCGTTGATCAATGAACTTTGCACATTGTTGCGATATACCGAAAAACGACTCGCCGGATCGGCGCCGTTGGCGCTGCACAGGCCCTCAGGGCAAGGTAACTGTAGGTCAAGTAGCGCAGCGCTGAACGCCGCTTGAGTGCTCATGGCTGACTCCCGGCGTGCGTCAAAAGGTTCTCGGCCTGCTGCGCCTCGGCCAGCAAAACATCGAACGCCGGCACCTGATTGTCACGTTCGATCAACGTAGCCACTGGGCCGATACGCTCCAGCACTTGCCGGTACAAACCCCAGACGGCTTGATCAATCGGTGCGCCGTGATCATCGATCAGCAAACGGTCGCCGAGGCTGTCGCAATCTTCGGCGAAACCGGCCAGATGAATCTCGCCAACCACGTGCAGCGGCAGGGCATCGAGATAGGTCAGCGGATCACGCTGATGGTTCACACACGACACATAGATGTTGTTGACGTCCAGCAACAGACCGCAGCCGCTGCGGCGGATGACTTCAGCGATGAAGTCGGGTTCGTCGATGGTTGAGCGCTGAAACGCCAGATAGGTCGCCGGGTTCTCCAGCAACATGGGGCGTTTGAGGGTGTTCTGCACCTGATCGATATGGTTGCAGACGCGGTTCAGCGTCGGCATGTCATACGCCAGCGGCAATAGGTCATTGAGGAACGCCGGGCCGTGGCTCGACCAGGCCAGATGTTCGGAAAACGATTGTGGTTGATAACGCTCGATCAGCGCGGCCAGCCTTTGCAGATGTTGGTCGTCCAGTGCGCCTTCGGCGCCAATGGACAGCCCGACACCGTGCAGTGACAGCGGATACTGCTGGCGAATCAAACCGAGAAAATGGTGAAACGGGCCGCCGGCCACCATGTAGTTTTCGGCATGGACTTCGAAGAAACCGATATCCGGCAAGGAACCGAGCACTTCACGAAAGTGCCCGGTCTTGAGCCCCAGCCCGGCACGGGGCGGGAGCCCGGTGTGGGCTGCCTGAGTGCAGGGGAGGGCAGGTTCGGGAGATGTGAACATGATCGTCACTCAGGCAGACCGGGTATCAGGACTTGGCGTTGAAAGCTTCCATCTGACCGAAACCGGTCGGCGAGGTTTTGCTTTCGGTGGTGGCGCAGGTGCCTTTAGGAACGAGTTTCCAGGCGTTGGCCTGATAGTCCATTTTAGAAGTGCCGGCGCAACTGGTGCCTGCACCTGCGGCACAATCGTTATGACCTTTCATGGCTACGCCGAAGCATTTTTCCATGTCATCGGCAGCGTGGGCGGTGGAGACGGCGGCGATGCTCAGGGCAGAACCGAGGGCCAGAACCAGGGCAGTGGCGGACAGGGTGCGAGTGGTAGCAGTCATGATGTTTCTCCAGTCTTGTTCAGGGTTTTTACAAGCGGTTTGCGCTTGCATACCCCTCTAGAGAAAGCTCATGGCAATGCGTTACAACCCACCGCAAATTTTTTTCAAAGACCCCTGTAGAAGCTGTCGCAGCGCCAGCCCCTTCCGGGGATCGCGTATCGAGATGTGTTCTATAGTCATTTTGGAGGCCCATCGAAGCGGGCCTATTTACCAGGACGGTATCTCATGACAAAGGATCGCTCGCTTTCAGCTGTGCTATGGCGCAGAACTTCATCCCTGGCTTTGGCCTGCACGTTGCCCTTGATGTTCTCGACGGTTGCAGCCCAGACAGTCTCCGATCCGCTGGACACGCTCAGGCGCATCAACCACAACTACAACACCCTCAAGGACGCCTGCCAGGAACCCGATACCGCCGCCGCACGCGGTCTCTATTACTGCAGTGGCGTGACCTTGCGCATGGTCAATGACGGGCCGTTCAACCCTTGGGACTACAGCCCTTACGCGATCAAGATCGGCGCAACGTCCTACTCATGGATCCGCAAAGATCTGAGCACGCGAATCCTCATTCACCCGGCCGGTTTGGTCCTGCGTACGCCAACCGATGCTGCGGCTTTGAACTTGCCGGTCAAGGAGCAGGGTTTCACCTGCATCTACGCCTTCGATGGCGGTACCGGGCCTGAGCGCAAATGGTACGGCTGCGGTTTCTTCGACAGCCGCGAACCACCGCGTGCCGCGCAAGGCGTGATGAACAACCGCAATGCCGCGTTGGCCTACGGTACCTGTGCAGAAGCGGGCGTCACCACTGCCGAGCAATGGACACAGAAATACACCGGGCTGATGAAAGGGCCGATCCAGTACGGCCAGTGTTCCTGGAACGCGGAGAAAACCAGCGACTGGCACGCGATGATCCGGGTACACGAGTCCCGGCCCAGTACCACCAACAGGGATCCTTTTTCCTTCAGTGGCCAGGTCAACGAGTTCATGTTGAAAAATGCCACGGCGACCAGCGACGGCAGCGAAAACATGAAGTACATCGATGCCTTCATCTACAACGTCAACAGCACGCAAAACTTCGCCACTCGCGGTGATCAGGCGCCGCCGAAACCCGAGAATGGCCTGAACAGTGCGCGCAATTTTCAAAAGAAACTTCAGGCCCAAGGCTACAGCGTGCCGATCCTGCGGCTGGACTTCACTAAGCCGGCAGCGGAGCGCTTCAGCTACGTGGCGGCGGATCAGGCGATCGACGAAATGGTGGTGGCGGGTGCCCCTGCCCCCAAGTACATCGCCGCAGCGACGTGGATCGAGCGTTACGATCCCGGCAGCAAGAAAAACGAATGGTCGCTCAAGGTCACTCCCACCGCTCAAGGCAAGGCGATTCAGGCCAGTGATCAAGAGGCTTTGTACAAGGAGCTGTTCGCGTTGCGTGGCGCCGACAGCCAGTGGCGCGACAACGAAAAATCGGCGGGCAGCATGCGTGGACAACTGAGCTGCCTGATCCAGAACTATCCGGCCAAAACAGAATGGAACCTTGAACCGTTCCGTCCCAATGTCAGCCCGCAGCAATCAGCGAAAGCCGGCTGCAATCCGGTGGCGCCCACGGCTGCGCAATACATCGCTTCTGCCGACTGGATCAAACGTTACGACCCTGGCACCCGCCAGGATGAATGGAGCCTGAGCATCGTGCCGACGGCGGTGGGGCGCGCGCTGCCCAGCGAGCAGATCGGCGCTTTGTACGACCAGTTGTTCGCTCTCAAGGGCACGGACAGCAACTGGCGCGACAACGAAACGTCCGCCGGCAGCATGCGTCAGCAATTGAACTGCGTGCTGGTCAATTACCGCAACAAGACGCCATGGAATCTCGAGCCGTTCAGGCCCGCGTTATCGGACAGCGAAACCCGGGCGGCGGGTTGTAACCCGGTCCCGCGTTGAAGGTGTGTGTTGGCTAATCAAGGAGATGCAAGCCATGCAAAAACGTTTGAACACAATCGCGCCATTGCTCTTGTTACCGCTGCTGGTGCAGGCGACATGGGCCAATGCCGAGTCATGCAACGAGACCCTGAAAAAGGTCGAAACTTTGTACAACAAAACCGTCGACAGCTGCGGTCAGGATCCCGCCTCGGACTGTTCGGGATTGTTGGTGCGCGGCACGCACCGTGCCGATCCGGCCAAGGGGCAGAAGTGGGATGTGTGGAATCCCAGCCCGAAAGCGCTGGAGCTGGGCACATTCGCCGCCTCTTATATGCGTGCCGACGGCATCAGTTATGAAGACCCCGGCATGAGCACGCAGAACGGCTACCTCATTACGCCGAGGGATCTGGTACGCGACCCCGAAGCGCCGGTGCATGTCTATTGCGCGTTTCCCAACGACGCCTGGACTGATTTTCGCAACGACCGCGGCTGTGGTGACAACAAAAACACCGCCCCGACCGAGGCGGTCTGCCAGGCCATGAAACCGCCGATTTCGACGCCGAATGCCTGGGTGGCGCACTTCACCCAGTACAACAACAATCGACAGCAGGACCAGTTGCAGTGCGGTTTCAACATGCGCAATCCAATGAGCAGCAAGGATAGGGTCGACGCCTTTCGCAACTTCATGGGCGCACGCAAAGTCATCAACAGCCGTGAGTTTCAGACGCAGACGGAGTTGCGCCTGGGCAACCCGAAAACTGACGAACTGCCGATTCTGGCGTTTTTCTACAGTGACCAGCGCGGCTTGAACGATGCCATGGCCAACCAGCGCGACTACAAGGCCAAGACCGGCAAGGATCGCAACATCATCAAGATCGATTTCCCGAGAACCCCGGTCGGCAAGGCCAGCTTCTCGTGCATCCAGACTGCAACGCCAGCAGCGCCGAAGTTCTGCGAAAAATACATCGAGTCGAGCGCTTGGGTGCAACGTCCCGACCCGAAACTGGGACCGAACACCTGGTCACTGCAAGTCGTGCCGACCGCGTGCGGCCGCGCGATCAAGGATGATCAGACCGACCGGATGTTTGCCGAGTTGTACAACAAACACAAAGACGATCAGCAATGGCGGCAGTACAGCGTCAACGGCGGGTCGCTGCGGCGGCAGATGGTTTGCCACCTCGCGGCGACCTATGAGGGCAAGCCTGTGCGCAACAAACCCGAGTGGAACCTTGAACCGGCACGTCCTTACGTCGATCAGGCCACTGCCGTAGCCCAACACTGCAACCCTTATTAACGGCTTTTGATTTTGTGGGGGCGGGCTTGCTCGCGAAGGCAATTTTACGTTCAACACTTGTGTTGGCTGATCCACCGCTTTCGCGAGCAAGCCCGCACAAAGGGTTTTCGGTGGGTTGAAGGTTTGTAGCGTGCACAAAAAAACGGCCCGAAGGCCGTTTTCCTGTTTCACGAAAAGCCTCAACCGCCCAGATACGCCTCGCGTACTTTCGGGTCGGTCAGCAGCGCTTCACCGGTGCCTTGCATCACCACGCGGCCGTTCTCCAGAACGTACGCGCGATCAGCGATTTTCAGCGCCTGGTTGGCGTTCTGCTCGACCAGGAACACCGTCACACCGTCCTTGCGCAGCATTTCGATGATGTCGAAAATCTGCTGGATGATGATCGGTGCTAGGCCCAGCGACGGCTCGTCGAGCAGCAGCAGTTTGGGCTTGCTCATCAGCGCACGGCCGATGGCGAGCATTTGCTGTTCGCCGCCGGACATGGTGCCGCCGCGCTGATTGAAGCGTTCTTTCAGTCGTGGGAAAAGGCCGAGAACCTTGTCCATCTGTTCCTGATAGTCGCCCTTGTCGGTGAAGAAGCCGCCCATGGACAGGTTTTCTTCAACGGTCAGACGGGCGAACACCCGACGACCTTCCGGTACCACAGCGATGCTTTTGCGCATGATCTGCGACGAGTCCTGGCCGACCAGTTCCTCACCCATGTAGCGGATGCTGCCGCTGTGGGCTTGCGGCGAGCCGCACAGCGTCATCAGCAGCGTGGACTTTCCTGCACCGTTGGCGCCGATCAGGGTCACGATCTCGCCCTGACGGACTTCGACGTTGACGCTGTGCAGGGCCTGGATCTTGCCGTAGAAGGTGGAAACGTTTTCGAACTGCAGCATTTACGCTTCCCCCAGGTAGGCTTTGATCACTTCAGGATTGTCGCGGATCTGTTCCGGCGTGCCGTCAGCCAGAGGTGTGCCCTGGTTGATCACCACGATATGGTCGGAAATGCTCATGACCAGTTTCATGTCGTGCTCGATCAGCAGCACGGTCACGTTGTGCTCTTCACGCAGCACGCTGATCAGCGCCTTGAGGTCTTCGGTTTCCTTCGGGTTCAGGCCAGCAGCCGGTTCGTCGAGCATGAGGATCCGTGGACGGGTCATCATGCAACGGGCGATTTCCAGGCGACGTTGCTGACCGTAAGCCAGGGTGCCAGCGGTACGGTTGGCGAACTCTTTAAGGTTGACCTTTTCCAGCCAGTACTCGGCAAACTCCATCGCCTCGCGTTCGCTTTTGCGGAACGCCGGGGTCTTGAACAGGCCGGACAGGAAGTTGGTGTTCAGGTGACGGTGCTGGGCGATCAACAGGTTCTCGACCGCCGTCATGTCTTTGAACAGCCGCACGTTCTGGAAGGTGCGTACCACGCCTTTGAGAGCGATCTTGTGACCCGGCAGGCCTTGAATCGGTTCGCCGTCGAGCAGGATGCTGCCGCCGGTAGGCTGATAGAAACCGGTCAGGCAGTTGAACACCGTGGTTTTGCCCGCGCCGTTCGGCCCGATCAGTGCAACCACCTGTTTTTCTTTCACGCTCAGCGCCACGCCGTTGACCGCCAGCAAGCCGCCGAAGCGCATGCTCAGATTTTCGACTTTAAGGATCTCGCGGCTCATTTGCTCAGCTCCATGTGTGGGCGTTGCATCGGCAGCAGACCTTGTGGACGCCAGATCATCATCAACACCATCAGGGCACCGAACATCAACATGCGGTACTCGCTGAACTCACGCATCATTTCCGGCAACAGGATCATCACCACGGCCGCGAGAATCACGCCCAGTTGCGAGCCCATGCCACCCAGCACCACGATGGCGAGGATGATCGCCGACTCGATGAAGGTGAACGATTCCGGTGTTACCAAGCCCTGACGGGCGGCGAAGAAGCTGCCGGCGAAACCGGCGAACGCGGCCCCCAGAGTAAACGCCGAAAGCTTGATCACGGTCGGGTTCAGACCCAGCGCGCGGCAGGCGATTTCGTCTTCACGCAGCGCTTCCCATGCACGACCGATCGGCATGCGCAGCAAGCGGTTGATGACGAACAGCGCGGCCAGTGCCAGCAGCAACGCAACCAGGTACAGGAAAATCACCTTGTTGATCGAGTTGTACTGCAGGCCGAAATACTCGTGGAAGGTCTGCATGCCTTCTGCTGCCTTGCGTTCGAAGGTCAGGCCGAAGAACGTTGGCTTCTCGATATTGCTGATGCCGTTCGGGCCACCGGTGATGTCGGTCAGGTTACGCAGGAACAGACGGATGATCTCGCCGAAGCCGAGGGTCACGATCGCCAGATAGTCACCGCGCAGACGCAATACCGGGAAGCCCAGCAGGAAGCCGAACGTCGCCGCCATCAGGCCGGCAATCGGCAGGCAGATCCAGAAGCTCAGCCCGTAGTAGTGCGACAGCAGCGCGTAGCTGTAGGCGCCGACGGCATAGAAGCCGACGTAACCCAGGTCGAGCAGACCGGCCAGACCGACCACGATGTTCAGGCCAAGGCCGAGCATCACGTAGATCAGGATCAGCGTTGCGATGTCCACCGCGCCACGGGAGCCGAAGAACGGCCAGACCAGCGCGCCAAGGATCAGCGCGATGATGATGTAGCGTTGGGTGGTCGGCAGTGTCAGGAAGTTGCTGGCCTTGGCCGGGATCAGCGGCATGCCGGGCGAGGACTTCCACGCTTTGCTGATCTGCTGGTTGAACAGCACACGCAGGAACATCAGCACCGAGCAAATGGCGATGGTCGCCAGAATGGCCGGGCTGGTGTTATGCACTTCAAGGTTGATGCCGACGATGGTCAGTTTCAGACCGAGTACCGGGTAGGCCACAGCCCACACCAGCAAAGCGCTGAACAGCGCCTGTTTAAGATTCCTAGTCATACTTTCTCAACCTCCGGACGGCCCAGAATGCCGGTCGGACGGAACAACAGCACCAGAACCAACAAGCCGAAAGCCACGACGTCCTTGTACTGGTCGCCGAAGATATCGGCACCAAAGGCTTCCGCCACCCCAAGCACCAGCCCGCCGAGCATGGCGCCGGGAATGCTGCCGATGCCGCCCAGTACCGCAGCGGTGAAGGCTTTGAGGCCAACGAGGAAACCGGCGTTCGGGTTGATCACGCCGTATTGCATGCTCAGCAGCACGGCCGCGATGGCCGCCAGCGCAGCACCAATGACGAAGGTCAGGGCGATGATGTTGTTGGTGTTGATGCCGAGCAGGTTGGCCATCTTGATGTCTTCGGCACAGGCGCGGCAGGCGCGACCCAGGCGAGACCGGGAGATGAACAGCGTCAGGCCGAGCATGGCGATGAGGGTCACCACGAACACCACGATTTGCATGTAGGAAATCAGCACTTCATGTGCGCCACCTGGCCCGAAAGTAATGTTGCCCGGAATCAGGTTGGGGATGGATTTGTCCTTGGAGTCTTGCGCCAGCAGAACCGTGTTCTGCAGGAAGATCGACATACCGATGGCGGAAATCAGCGGGATCAGACGGTTGCTGCCGCGCAGGGGGCGGTAGGCGATCCGTTCGATGCTGTAACCGTAGGAACTTGTCACGACGATGCTCGCGATGAAAGCGGCGGTCATCAACAGCGGTACGTTGTCGATTCCCATCATGGCCAGCCCGGCGATGGCGATGAACGCCACGTAGGAACCGATCATGTACACCTCGCCGTGGGCGAAGTTGATCATTCCAATGATGCCGTAGACCATCGTATAGCCGATGGCAATCAGGGCATACGTGCTGCCAATGGTCAGACCATTAACCAGTTGCTGGAAGAAGTGATAGAGGTCAGGCATTACAACGCTCCTAAAAACCTGATACGCATTTCACTGGTGGAGTCATTTTCCCGCCCGGCCCCGTGGATCTTTATCCACTTCGAATCCGGGTTTTGCCAGCGAACCGCTGATGACGGTTTTGAGATTTTCAGGTGGGGAGACTGGCGGATCACGCCAGCGCGGCCCATACATTCGTAAAACAAAGCCCACGGCACGCCGTGGGCTTTATTGGCAGTCAGTCAGGCAGGGCCTTACTGAGGCGAAGCTTCAGTTTTTGGTTTGCCGAAGTGCCACTCGTAAACCACAAATTTGAAGTCCTTCAGGTCGCCCTTGGCGTCAAAGCTCAGCTCGCCAGTCGGGGTTTTGAAGGTGCCAGCGTGGATGGCTTCAGCCACTTTGGCAGTGTCTTCGCTCTTGGCGGCAGCGATACCGCCGGCAATCACTTCAACAGCCGAGTAGGACGGGAACACGAAAGGACCGCTCGGGTCTTCTTTCTTCGCCTTGAAGGCATCAGCCAAGGCGATGTTGGCCGGATCCTGGTCGAAGGATTTCGGCAGGGTTACCAGCAGACCTTCGGAAGCGTCTTTGGCGATCTGCGAAATGGAGTCGTTACCCACGCCTTCTGGGCCCATGAACTTGGCTTTCAGGCCTTTTTCAGCGGACTGACGCAGGATCAGACCCAGCTCTGGGTGATAGCCGCCGTAGTAAACGAAGTCGACGTTGGCTTGCTTGAGCTTGGCGATGATCGAGGAGAAGTCCTTGTCGCCGGCGTTGATGCCTTCGAACACGGCCACTTTCACGCCGTCTTTCTCAAGCGTGGATTTAACGGCAGTGGCAATGCCTTCACCGTATTGCTGTTTATCGTGCAGAACAGCGACGACTTTCGGCTTGACGAACTTGGCGATGTAGTTACCGGCGGCAGGGCCTTGGGCGCTGTCCAGGCCGATGGTGCGGAAGATCATTTTGTAACCACGGGCGGTGATTTCCGGGCTGGTGGCAGCCGGGGTGATCATGATCACGCCTTCGTCTTCGTAGATGTCCGAAGCAGGCTGAGTGGAGCTGGAGCACAGGTGACCGACCACGAATTTAACGCCGTCGTTGACGACCTTGTTCGCGACCGCTACCGCTTGTTTCGGATCGCAGGCATCGTCGTATTCAACGGCTTCGAGCTTCTTGCCGTCGACGCCGCCCTTGGCGTTGATTTGTTCGATGGCCATTTTCGCGCCACTGAACTGCATGTCGCCGTATTGGGCTACTGGACCGGTTTTTGGACCGGCGATACCGATTTTGATGGTGTCAGCTGCGAACGAATGGCTGGCAACACCGGCCAGAACCATAGCGGCAAACAGTTTGGAAATCTGCTTAGTAGCCTTTGTCATAGTGCTCCACTCTTACTGTTGTAATTTTTTTGAGTTCTGGCGCCGTAGCAGCAGAACCGGGTCAGATATCTTTGCGATACCCTCCGGAAATGCCCCCGGCAACTGTACCGGTACAGTGTAGAGCGCCGGTTGTAAGCCTGGGAAGCAGGCGCCGAGGGACAAAACCTGGAGGTGTCGCATTTTTGAATGAAAAAGACAGAATTGCGGCGGGGCGTTCGTGGGCATATATCCCAATCAGCAGCATTCCTTGGCGTTCCTGCTCTTTTCGTTCGGTGCAGCTATTTGCAACCGGGTTTTGCTGGCGGACCACCGACGTTATTATTCGCGTCGATTTCTTTTCCGGACAGTTCCCATGAATCAAGAACCTAGCACCCTCTATGCCAAGCTGCTTGGTGAAACCGCATCTATCACCTGGAAAGAGTTGGAGCCGTTCTTTGCCAAGGGTGCCCTATTGTGGGTCGACCCAAGCCTTGATTTGATCGCCGCTGCCGAGGCCGTGGCCTCGGACGATGGTGCCAAAGTGGCTGCCTGGCTGGCCGAAGACAAGGTCGCCAAGCTGTCTGAAACGCGGGCACTGGATCTATTTGAACGCGATCCGCAGATGTGGGCAGTGGTCGTTCGTCCATGGATTATGGTCCAGGAAAGGGCGCAGGTCTGAAGGGTTGCGCCTTTGTAGTGCGTGACACCCTCAACGAAAAGTGTGTAGCCGAGTAGCGTGATGGCACGTTGCCGTGAAGAAAGGCCACAAGCGAGGGTGGCTTCACGGTGACGTAAACGTAACGGGAACAGTTTAGTAAGCAGCCTAACGGCTGCTTAATTGTTTCTGGATGTTGGAAAGGTTGAGATCTTCAGTGAACTTGAGGGCCTCTTCGCGAGCAAGCCCGCTCCCACAGGGGAATGCATTCCAAATGTGGGAGCGGGCTTGCTCGCGAAAGGGGCGACTCGGTTCTGGATCAGACCGTGAACGACTTGCCGGTATGGTTATTCAGCGAAATAACCTTGGTCTTGCCAATCCGGTGACGATAGATCTCGCGCAGGTACTTGATCGCCTTCTTCACACAATCACGCGACAGGCGAATGTCATTGATCGAGACAAACTTCTCTTTGTCGTTGATCAACTCGCGATACTTCTTCTCGTACATCGGTTTGATTGCGTACCAGTTGGTGTCGAGGATCTTTGCCGGGTTCTCGAACTCGTTGAGCAGTTCATCGATACGGTCTTCGTCGAAGTCCTCATGGATGATGAAGTCGAGGATCGAATTGTCCAGCGTCTCGTCGAAACGGTACGGGTTCTTCGCAAAGCAGCGCTTGATGAACGCCACGATCAGCGTCAGGAAGTCATCCGACAGGCACGGGCTCTTGGCGATGAGGGTGGTCAGCGACAAGTTGGCCGAGGCACCGATCACCAGTGCGTAGCGCTTGAGCGTGGTGTTGGGGAACAGGCTGTTGAGGTGGGTCTTCAACCGGTTCAGGTCCATGTACGACAGCTTGTAGTCTTTTGGCAGCGAAACGATCGAGACCACCGACGAGCAGTTCTTGAAGAAGTGCAGGTCGTGCAGCGCGGCAGCGTCGTAGCCGGAATTCTTGTACTGCTCCAGCGAGGCGCGATAGCGCTTGGATTCGATCGGCAGCAGGCTGATGCCTTCGATGGCCTGGGTCACTTTGTTGAAGTGCGGCAGGTCGATCGAGCGGAAGAACAGATCATCGATGTTCAGGCGCTGTGGCTCTTTGTCGAACACCTTGAACTTGTCGCTGCTCGGCGGCGGCGTTTCCGGCACCACCGATTCGGCGTAGGCAATCGCCACCGGGCCGGCCAGACTCATGAACAGGTCGTTGGCGTCG
>NZ_JBIUWM010000046.1:0-6844 GCF_044743445.1 Pseudomonas sp. NPDC087615
ACCGACTTAACCGTATAACCTGAACCGCCGTATACGGAACCGTACGTACGGTGGTGTGAGAGGACGGCGGATGTGAATCCGCCTCCTACTCGATGGTCAGGATGCGGCGAGAGGTTCCTGCTCTTTGTGCTCAGTGAACTTGAAAGCGCCTCTCAAATCAGCACCTTGGGCCAAAATTCTCGCATCGGCGAGCAAGTGTGGATAGCGATCCAGCAGGCGCATGAGCAGTATCAATGCTTTCGGTGGAAGTACCTCGCCGCGCTCGTATCGTGAAAAAGCGTTGTGTCCGCCCCCTGAAAGCAATTGCACCGTTTCCTTTTGCGTCAGGTGCAATTTACGACGGATTTTTTTCATTTCGTTACCTACCATTTTTCGACAGGCGATAACGAGTTCATCGCATGCGTCTGAATATCGCTGTCCGCACTCTTCATCCAGTTCGATCTCACCGCACTTCTGGCACTCCCAGCCCGACAAATCGTCGATCCGCCGCTCCATTCCCTTAGCGCGCACGGTTTCGCCTCGACCGTTGAAACGCACCATGCCTTCAGGGGCGCCACAACTGACACACTGTTGCGTGTTCATGAATGGTTCTCCTTGAAAGAGATCACGGGTGGGCGCCTGTCGCAGTGATATGACACCTTGATGTAGATCTCCAAACCATGTGATTGGATGTGATAGACGTCTTGCCAAATACGGTGATCGTCATAAGTCGTCATTGATTTGTAAAACATGCTGCGCTGCAGTTTGAGAACGATTTCTTGCATCTCCTCAAGAGACAGTCCGAGTGCAGTCCCCGTCTTTTTCGCCGTGTGCGTGAATGCCCTCCAGCCGAGTCTCCTGACCAAAACCCGGTCCCTGAAATTACCCTTAAAGGGTAATTTTGACCAATCGAAAATGCCGCTCCATGTGTCTCCGATTGACCCTAGGTGGTTGCCGTCCCACAAGGGTCTGACTAACATGTCAGAAAATTCATCCTATGATTGGATGAAAGGGCGAATCCTATGTCAGATATTTCTCCACTCATCAAACGATCCCTGGTCGATCAGGCCCTGGATCAGCTTCGCCAGCGTATCAACAGCGGCGTCTGGCAGGTCGGCGAGCGTCTGCCCACCGAGCCTGAGCTGTGCGCCGAACTGGGCGTCAGCCGCAACACCGTGCGCGAAGCCATGCGTGTACTGGCGTTTTCCGGGCTGATCGAGATTCGTCAGGGTGACGGCAGTTATTTGCGCGCTGTGGTCGATCCGCTGGATACGCTCAAGGCGCTGTCGCGCTGCTCGCCGGAGCAGGCCCGGGAAACCCGGCACATCCTTGAGGTCGAGGCCATTGGTCTGGCGGCGCTGCGCCGCACCGACGAAGACCTCGTCGCATTGCGCGAGGCGCTGGGCACCAGCGGCAGCCATTACCACGGCGATCTCGACACCTACATCGCCTGCGACCTGGTGTTCCATCGTCGGCTGGTGGACGCCGCGCACAACCCGACTCTGAGCGAGTTGTATCGCTATTTTTCCAGCATCGTCGGCGCGCAATTGCGCCAGACCCTGAACATCGTCCCGCGTCGTCAGGAGGTGTTCGACCTGCACATCGAGTTGCTCGATGCGGTCGAACAACGCGACCCGGAACGGGCCAAAGCTTTGTCCAGGCAGTTGATCAATGAACCTTGAAACCGAGAAGTCCATGTCCCGCAGTGAGATATCCACAGCCTCCAAGCGCACGGCAGAGCTTGAAGAACTGCTGATCGACGCCGAGGCCGATGACGAGCAGGTGCAACAAAATCACCCCTTGGTACGTCGGCCGTGGCTGTTGCTGATGAGCCTGATTCTGGTCGCGCTGAACCTGCGTCCGGCGCTGTCGAGCATGGCGCCGTTGCTCAGCGATGTTTCCAAAAGCCTCGGGCTGTCGGCGGCGCAGGCGGGTTTGCTGACAACGTTGCCGGTGCTCTGCCTCGGTTTGTTCGCACCGTTGGCGCCGATTCTGGCGCGCCGGTTTGGTGCCGAACGGGTGGTGCTGGGCATTCTGCTGACGCTCGCGGCCGGCATTATCCTGCGCAGCAACTTTGGTGAGATCGGCCTGTTCGCTGGCAGCGTCTTGGGTGGCGCGAGCATCGGCATCATCGGCGTTTTGCTGCCCGGGATCGTCAAACGCGACTTCGCCAAACACGCTGGAACCATGACCGGTGTCTACACCATGGCCTTGTGCCTGGGCGCAGCGATGGCGGCAGGTTCGAGCGTGCCGCTGAGCGAACACTTCGGTCACAGCTGGGCCATGGGCCTGGGCTTCTGGGTGATTCCGGCGCTGGTCGCGGCGGTTTTCTGGTTGCCGCAAGTCGGGCGCAAACACGGTGCGCACAACGTCGCCTACCGCGTGCGTGGTTTGCTGCGTGACCCGCTGGCCTGGCAGGTGACTTTGTACATGGGCCTGCAATCGTCGCTGGCCTACATCGTTTTCGGATGGTTGCCTTCGATCCTCATCGGTCGTGGGCTGACACCGACTCAGGCCGGCCTGGTGCTGTCTGGCTCGGTGATCATCCAGCTCGCCAGTTCGCTGGCCGCGCCGTGGCTGGCGACCCGTGGCAAGGATCAGCGCCTGGCAATCGTGGTGGTGATGGCGCTGACCCTCGGCGGTCTGTTCGGTTGCCTTTATGCGCCGATCGAAGGCCTGTGGGGCTGGGCGATTCTGCTGGGGCTGGGGCAGGGCGGTACGTTCAGTCTGGCTTTGACTTTGATCGTGTTGCGCTCGCGGGATGCTCATGTAGCGGCGAATCTGTCGAGCATGTCCCAGGGCTTCGGCTACACGCTGGCGTCGATGGGGCCGTTCGCGGTCGGTGTGGTGCATGACTTGACCGGTGGCTGGAATGCGCTGGGCTGGATTTTCGGCATCATCGGCTGTGGCGCGATCCTCGCCGGCCTGGGTGCAGGGCGTGCGTTGTATGTGCAGGTCACAAGCGAAAAAATCTGAATGCGCTGATTTCAGATGTGGGAGCGAGCAGGCTCGCTCCCACATAGGTTTTGTGTGCTGCGGGTATTCGGTTTGCGAATGCCGATAGTGTTTGCGCGGTTTGCGGATTATCGTGCGGGCAATCTGTCCATTTTTTGGAGTTTGCCCATGAGTGAAGCCCACGCCGCGCTGATCACCCGGTTCTACCAGGCCTTTCAGAACCTTGATGCCGACGCCATGGCCGCGTGTTACACCGATGACGTCGTGTTCAGCGATCCGGCCTTCGGTGAGCTGCGCGGACGCGATGCCGGCGACATGTGGCGCATGCTCACCACGCGGGCCAAGGACTTCTCCCTGACCTTCGATAATGTCCGCGCCGATGAGCGCAGCGGTGGCGCGCACTGGGTCGCGACCTATCTGTTCAGCCAGACCGGCAATGTCGTGGTCAATGACATCCAGGCGCGCTTCGTGTTCCGCGACGACAAGATCTGCGAACACCACGATCATTTCGACCTGTGGCGCTGGTCACGTCAGGCCTTGGGTTTCAAAGGCTTGCTCCTGGGCTGGACGCCGCTGGTGAGCAATGCCGTACGTGCTCAGGCCCTTAAGGGACTGAAGGTATTTCAGGCTGGTCGCTGATAAGATTGCGGCCTGTTTCCTACACGCCTTGATCCCGAAGTGACCAGCCTTAGCGAAAAATCTGTCGATGTTGTCGAGCCGGTGAGCAAGTCCTGGTTCGTCTACCTCGTTCGTGCGGCCAACGGTTCGCTGTATTGCGGGATCAGCGATGATCCCGTGCGCCGTTTTGCCAAGCATCAAAGTGGCAAGGGCGCGCGGTTCTTCCTCTCCAGCCCGGCCATGGCCTTGGTCTACACCGAACTTTGCCGAGACAAGAGCGATGCGCTGCGCCAGGAGCGGTTGATCAAAAAACTCAAAAAGAGCGCCAAGGAATGCCTGGTGGCGTCTTATCAATCTGACTGATTGGTTCCTATCAGCCAGATCTGTAGGCTGCCAAGCCAATGCGCGCTAAGCTGCCGACTCACTATCTGAGCGGCGGAGCCGAGCATGCCCGAGTTGATTCTGCATCATTACCCGACCTCACCATTTGCTGAAAAGGCCCGCCTGCTGTTGGGTTTCAAAGGCTTGTCGTGGCGCTCTGTGCATATTTCACCGGTGATGCCCAAGCCGGACCTGACCGCCCTGACCGGTGGTTACCGCAAAACGCCGGTGTTGCAGATCGGTGCCGACATCTACTGCGACACGTCACTGATTGCTCGCCGTTTAGAGCAGGAAAAAGCCTTGCCGGCATTTTTCCCTGAAGGTCAGGAAATGATTACCGCCAGTTTCGCTGCATGGGCGGATTCGGTGGTATTCCAACATGCGGTCAGCCTAGTGTTTCAACCTGAATCGGTCGCGGTGCGTTTCGGCAAACTGCCGCCGGAAGCAATCAAGGCCTTCCTCGCCGACCGCGCCGGGTTGTTCAGCGGTGGCAGTGCTACGCGTTTGTCCACCGAACTGGCCAAACACCAATGGCCGACGATCATGGCACGCTTGGAGCAGCAGTTGCAGCGTGAGCAGGGTGACTATCTGTTTGGTGAGCCATCGATCGCCGACTTCGCTCTGGCGCACTCGATGTGGTTCCTCAAGGCGACGCCTGTCACCGCGCCGCTGGTGGATGAGTATCCGGCTGTGTCTGCGTGGGTGGGCCGCGTATTGGGCTTTGGTCATGGCGCCGCGAGCGAGATGACGGCCGAGGAGGCGCTGGAGGTGGCACGTAGTTCGACGCCGCAAGCGTTGCCGAATGAGCAATTCGAAGATCCGAACGGCTTCAAGGCCGGGCAGCAAGTGGCAATTGCCGCGACGGATTACGGGGTTGATCCAGTGGTTGGGGAATTGTTGTTTGCAGGCAGTGAAGAGCTGATCCTTCGTCGCGAAGACCCACGCGGTGGTGTGGTGCATGTGCACTTCCCACGCTTCGGTTTCCGTCTCGAAGCACGCTGATTAATCCGGTCATCTGCAAAACCCGTGGGAGCGCGATAGCTCCCACATTTATTTCAGGGCGGCGAGGATCTCATCTGGATCAAACCCGCGAATCAACGTGCCATTCACGTCGATCAATGGAATCCCGCGTCCGCCCAATGCCTCGTACGCCTTGCGCGCCTCGGCATCCTTCTCGATATCGAATTCCTTGAAAGGAATGCCCTTGCTGTCGAGAAAGCGCTTGGTCTGCTTGCAGTAGCCGCACCAGTCGGTCGCGTATAGCACGACACTGGCCCGCGCGCGGGTCTGCTCGGAAACCATCTGCGACGGATTGAACACCCGCTCGATCTTGCCCCAGTTCTGATAGACCACTACCACGAGCAGTACCAGCGCGACCTTCTTCAGCACATTGGCGAGCATCAGTTGCGGCGCTTCAACTGATCGGTAAGCGACGTCGGCAGGCCTTTGATCACCAAGGTGCCGGCCTCCTCGTCGTATTCGATCTTCGAACCCAGCAGGTGCGCGTCAAAACTGATCGACAGGCCCTCGGCGCGGCCGGTGAAGCGGCGGAATTGATTCAAGGTGCGTTTGTCTGCCGGAATCTCTGGCGAGAGGCCGTAGTCCTTGTTGCGGATGTGATCGTAAAAGGCTTTCGGACGCTCTTCGTCGATCAGTTCGGACAACTCTTCCAGGCCCATCGGTTCGCCGAGCTTGGCCTGGCTGCTGGCGTAATCCACCAATGTCTTGGTTTTCTCCCGGGCGGAATCTTCCGGCAGGTCTTCGCTCTCGACGAAGTCGCTGAACGCCTTGAGCAGAGTGCGGGTTTCGCCCGGGCCATCGACGCCTTCCTGGCAGCCAATGAAGTCGCGGAAGTACTCCGATACCTTCTTGCCGTTTTTGCCTTTGATGAACGAGATGTACTGCTTGGACTGTTTGTTGTTCTGCCACTCGGAAACGTTGATCCGCGCCGCCAGGTGCAGTTGACCGAGGTCGAGGTGGCGCGACGGCGTCACGTCCAGCTCATCGGTTACCGCCACGCCTTCGCTGTGGTGCAGCAGGGCGATGGCCAGGTAGTCGGTCATGCCTTGCTGGTAGTGGGCGAACAGCACGTGGCCGCCGACTGACAGGTTCGACTCTTCCATCAGCTTTTGCAGATGCTCGACCGCGACTTTGCTGAACGCGGTGAAGTCGTGAGCGCCCTCCATGTATTCCTTCAGCCAGCCGCTGAACGGGAATGCACCGGATTCCGGGTGGAACAGGCCCCAGGCTTTGCCCTGTTTGGCGTTATAGCTCTCGTTGAGGTCGGCGAGCATGTTCTCGATGGCCGCGGACTCAGCCAGTTCAGAGTCACGGGCGTGCAGAACTGCGGGCGTGCCGTCGGGTTTTTTGTCGATCAGGTGGACGATGCAATGACGGATCGGCATGGGCTTCTCGGCTGTTGGAAGGGAGGAGGGCAGGCTCCCCCGAAAAAGCGCCCAGTGTACCGCAACCACTGGTTTTGGCGCGGGTTGAAGGGCAAAACCGGGGGGCTCGAAGGCGCTTATGCAGTTTTTTACCGATTTAGAGCAATAAAGCTGACCAAATGGGTAGCTAGAGGCGGATATTTCCCCGCCTCTGTGCTAGTTTTGCCCGGTCTTACGCGAAGTCACTGCGTTAAGCGTGCATTCAGCATTTGTCAGGTCGAACCAAACCCTGATTTCGGTATCTATAACCCCGACTCGTCGTGGTTATCGCCGAGGGTGCCAGATCCAGAAGATCGGGCTCGATGGCTGACACTGCACTCTGCAATCCATATGAATTTGATAGGGAAGGAACACTACATGGCTCTTACAAAAGACCAACTGAACGCCGACATCGCTGAAGCTATCGACGCGCCGAAAACCACCGCGCGTAACGCTCTGGCCCAGCAGGGCAAAATCGTTGATCATAA
>NZ_JBIUWM010000046.1:6854-11083 GCF_044743445.1 Pseudomonas sp. NPDC087615
CGCACTGGCCGTAACCCTTCGACTGGCGCTGCCATCGAAATCCCTGCCAAGAAAGTGATCAAGCTGGTTGTGGCCAAAGGCCTGACCGACGCTGTGAACAAGTAAGACGCAGCGATAAAAAAACCGTGCACCGGAGCAATCCGGGCACGGTTTTTTTGTGTCTGCGATTTGGCGGCGCCACGCAATCCAATGTGGGAGCGAGTCTGCTCGCGAAAGCGCTGTGCCAGTCAATATTGAAGTTAACTGACACGCCGCCTTCGCGAGCAGGCTCGCTCCCACAATTGACCTGCGTCGGTCTATGCCATGTTTAGCGCGTCCAGCGCTCGCGGCGCCAGATCTGCTGCTCGGACTTGGTCTGGAAGGTCCAGGCGACGAAGCGGCTCTGTTTCTGCCCCTGAGACATCTCCACCACCTGGCTTTCCAGCACGCCGGCCTTTTTCAGCGCGGTTTCGATGGCGGGCAGGTTCGAGGCTTTCGACACCAGCGTGCTGAACCACAGCACTTTGTGCTGGAAGTTCGCGCTCTCGGCGATCAGTTGCGTCACGAAGCGTGCTTCGCCGCCCTCACACCACAACTCCGCCGACTGGCCGCCGAAGTTCAGCACCGGCAATTTGCGTTTCGGATCAGCGCGGCCCAGCGCACGCCATTTGCGCTCGCTGCCCTTGGTCGCTTCATCCATTGAGGCGTGGAACGGCGGGTTGCACATGGTCAGGTCAAAGCGCTCACCCGGCTCCAGCAGACCAATCAGGATGTGCTTGCGGTTTTCCTGCTGACGCAGTTGGATCACCTTGTTCAGGTCGTTTGACTGAACAATGGCTCTGGCGGCGGCCACGGCGGTCGGGTCGATCTCCGAGCCGAGGAAGTGCCAGCGGTATTCGCTATTGCCGATCAGCGGATAAACGCAGTTGGCGCCCATGCCGATGTCCAGCACGTTGACGATCGCACCGCGCGGCACTTTGCCGTCGTTCATGCTGGCCAGCAGGTCAGCGAGAAAATGCACGTAATCGGCACGGCCCGGCACGGGTGGGCAGAGGTAGTCCGCCGGAATGTCCCAATGCTGGATGCCGTAGAACGACTTGAGCAGCGCCCGGTTGAACACGCGCACCGCATCGGGATTGGCGAAGTCGATGCTTTCCTTGCCGTACGGGTTGATGATCACGAACTTCGCCAGTTCCGGCGTGGTTTTGATCAGCGCCGGGAAGTCGTAACGACCCTGATGGCGATTGCGCGGGTGCAGGCTGGCCTTTTCACGCGGCTCAACGGCTTTGGCCGGGGTCGCGGAGTCAGGCTTCTTGCGCGCAGGTTTGGGGGTGCGAGGGGCGTTCATGGGCGTGGTCGATTCGGGTATGGCTGAAAGTGGCGGCTATTGTCCCACATCGGCTCGGTATTGATGACAAAAGTGCGGACAATGCCGATCAACTGTGGGAGGGGGCTTGCTCCCGAAGGCGGTATGTCAGTCCATAAATAGGTTGGATGTGAAATTGCTTTCGCGAGCAAGACCGCTCCCACAGAGGGGGTATCGTGCTGCAGAAATAAAAAAGGGAGGCCAATGTGGCCTCCCTTTTTCATTGCGATTTGCCTTTACAGGCTGGCAATCCGCGCGTGCTGCTCGGCCAGTTTGCCCAGGGCCTGTTCGGCCTCGGCCAGTTTGGCGCGTTCCTTCTCGATGACTTCGGCCGGGGCCTTGTCGACGAAACCGGCGTTGGACAGCTTGCCGCCAACCCGCTGGACTTCGCCCTGCAGGCGCAGGATTTCCTTGTCCAGGCGCGCCAGTTCAGCAGCCTTGTCGATCAGGCCGGCCATTGGCACCAGCACTTCCATCTCGCCGACCAGTGCGGTGGCGGACAGCGGTGCTTCTTCGCCAGCGGCCAGGACGGTGATCGATTCCAGGCGCGCCAGCTTCTTCAGCAGCGCTTCGTTCTCGGTCAAACGGCGCTGGTCTTCGGCGCTGACGTTCTTCAGGTAGATCGGCAGTGGCTTGCCCGGGCCGATGTTCATTTCGCCGCGGATGTTACGCGTGCCGAGCATCAGTTCCTTGAGCCACTCGATGTCGCTCTCGGCAGCCGGATCGATGCGCTCTTCATTGGCCACTGGCCAAGGTTGCAGCATGATCGTCTTGCCCTGAATACCGGCCAGCGGTGCAATGCGCTGCCAGATTTCTTCAGTGATGAACGGCATGAACGGGTGCGCCAGACGCAGCGCCACTTCCAGTACGCGCACCAGCGTGCGACGGGTGCCGCGCTGACGTTCAACCGGGGCGTTTTCGTCCCACAGCACAGGCTTGGACAATTCCAGATACCAGTCGCAGTACTGGTTCCAGATGAACTCGTACAGCGCTTGCGCGGCGAGGTCGAAACGGAATTGATCCAGTTGGCGGGTGACTTCGGCTTCGGTGCGTTGCAGTTGCGAGATGATCCAGCGATCCGCCAGCGACAGTTCGTAGGCCTCGCCGTTCTGGCCGCAGTCTTCGCCCTTGTCCAGAACATAACGCGCGGCGTTCCAGATCTTGTTGCAGAAGTTGCGATAGCCTTCGACGCGGCCCATGTCGAACTTGATGTCTCGACCGGTCGAGGCCAGCGAGCAGAAGGTGAAGCGCAGGGCGTCGGTGCCATAGCTGGCGATGCCGTCGGCAAACTCGTCGCGGGTCTGCTTCTCGATCTTCTTCGCCAGTTTTGGCTGCATCAGGCCCGAGGTGCGTTTCTGCACCAGCGTTTCCAGGTCGATGCCATCGATGATGTCCAGCGGGTCAAGGACGTTGCCCTTGGACTTGGACATCTTCTGGCCTTGGCCATCACGCACCAGACCATGCACATAAACGGTCTTGAACGGCACTTGCGGCGTGCCGTCCTCGTTCTTCATCAAGTGCATGGTCATCATGATCATCCGGGCAACCCAGAAGAAAATGATGTCGAAGCCCGTCACCAGTACGTCGGTGGAGTGGAATTTCTTCAGGAATTCGGTCTGCTCAGGCCAGCCCAGCGTGGAGAACGTCCACAGACCGGAACTGAACCAGGTGTCGAGCACGTCGTTGTCCTGTTGCAACGCCACGTCCGGGCCAAGGTTGTGCTTGGCGCGCACTTCGGCTTCGTCGCGGCCGACGTAGACCTTGCCCGATTCGTCGTACCAGGCTGGAATGCGGTGGCCCCACCACAGCTGACGGCTGATGCACCAGTCCTGGATGTCGCGCATCCAGGAGAAGTACATGTTTTCGTACTGTTTCGGCACGAACTGGATGCGACCGTCTTCAACGGCAGCAATCGCAGGTTCAGCCAAAGGTTTGGTGGAGACGTACCACTGGTCGGTCAGCCACGGCTCGATGATCGTGCCGGAGCGGTCGCCTTTCGGCACTTTCAGGTTGTGGTCGTCGACGCTGACCAGCAGGCCGGCGGCGTCGAACGCAGCAACGATTTGTTTGCGCGCCTCGAAACGGTCGAGACCGGCGTATTCAGCCGGGATCTTGCCGTCGATGCTGTCGTTCAGCGTGCCGTCGAGGTTGAACACCTGACAGGCCGGCAGTACGGCGGCGTTCTTGTCGAAGATGTTCAGCAGCGGCAGGTTGTGGCGCTTGCCGACTTCGTAGTCGTTGAAATCGTGGGCCGGGGTGATTTTCACGCAACCGGTGCCGAATTCAGGGTCGCAGTAATCGTCGGCGATGATCGGGATACGGCGGCCAACCAGTGGCAGCTCGACAAACTTGCCGATCAGGGCTTTGTAGCGTTCGTCGTTCGGGTTTACGGCCACGGCGGAGTCGCCGAGCATGGTTTCCGGACGGGTGGTCGCGACGATCAGGAAATCGTTGCCTTCAGCGGTTTTCGCGCCGTCGGCCAGCGGGTACTTGAGGTTCCACAGGAAACCTTTCTCGTCGTGGTTTTCCACTTCGAGGTCGGAAATCGCCGTGTGCAGCTTGGTATCCCAGTTGACCAGACGCTTGCCGCGATAGATCAAGCCGTCTTCGTGCAGGCGTACGAAGGCTTCTTTAACGGCTTCCGAGAGGCCGTCATCCATGGTGAAGCGCTCACGGCTCCAGTCCACGGATGAACCGAGGCGGCGGATCTGACGGCTGATGTTGCCGCCCGACTGATCCTTCCACTCCCAGACTTTCTCGAGGAATTTGTCCCGGCCCAGATCGTGGCGATTCTGGCCCTGGGCTTCAAGTTGACGCTCCACCAGCATCTGCGTGGCGATACCGGCGTGGTCGGTGCCCGGCTGCCACAGGGTGTTGCGACCCT
>NZ_JBIUWM010000046.1:11093-27648 GCF_044743445.1 Pseudomonas sp. NPDC087615
GGCGGAAACGGATCAGGGCGTCCATGATCGCGTTGTTGAAACCGTGCCACATGTGCAGGCTGCCGGTGACGTTCGGCGGCGGGATCATGATGGTGTAGGAATCGCCCGCGCCTTGCGGTGCGAAATAGTTCTCGGACTCCCAGGTGTTGTACCAGGAAGTTTCAATGGCGTGCGGCTGGTAGGTCTTATCCATGCGCGGCGGGACCCTATTGGCATTTATTCAGGAAAAGCCGGGAAGTATAGCGGGGCATGGGGCCGAGGGCGAGCGGGGGGAGGTGCCGCTGGAGATCTAAACTGTCGGAGCCAGCCTGCTGACGATAGCATCACTGCGGTTCTGCGGGAAAACCTCGGTGTTGCCATCGCCAGCAGGCTGGCTCCCTCAGGGGGTGGTGGGCGTTATTCGTACTGGCTAAGCAACCGTTCCATCCGTGCATCGAGGCGGCGTTTGATTTCGGTTTCGATGTGGGGCGCGAAGTCGTCGATCACGTCTTGCATGATCAACTGTGCGGCGGCGCGCAGTTCGCTGTCCAGGTGCAGCAGCGCATCCGGGCCTTTGTCGATGGTCGCCGAAGGTTGCGCGGCAGGTGTCGCAGAGGGAGTGGGTGGGGGCTCGACGGCTGGCGGCTCGGTGCCGGCTGAGTCGAACAGCATCGGAATCTGTTCCTGTTCACCGTCGTCGACCGTGTCGGTCAGCAGCGGCGGTTGCAGGTTGTCATCGCCGAGCAACTGGCGGATCGATTCAAGATCGTCCAGCAAGTGTGCGGACTTTTGCTGCGGTTTCGGAGTGTCCATCGGAATGCTCAGAGTCGCTGTAAACGGTGATCTTGCAGAGGATAGCCCTGTTCGCGGTAGAAACGGAAACTCTCCCGCGCAGCCGCTCGTATGGTTGGATCTTCTACCACCACTTCCGCCACCCGGGCGAATTTGCTGGCGAAAGTCGGGACTTTCAGGTCGAGGTTGACCAGCAGATCCTGATGCTCGCCGCAGTCAGCGCCCAGTCCCAGCACGATCAAACCGTCTGGTTCGCTGTCGGCCGGGCCGTGGGGCACGAAGGTTTCGCCCTTGAACGCCCACAAGCGAGCATCTAGATCGTCACGCTGAGCGGCATCGCTGCAATGCAGGTAGATGCGGTGGCCCATGCGCCAGGCTTTTTCAGTGAGCTTGCAGGCAAAGTCCAAGCGTGCCGAGGGATCGGCGCTGGGCAGGATATAAAAGTCGACTTTGGTCATTGCGGTTCCAGAGCGGCAAACGGCGTCACCCTAAAGTGACGCCGCCGCCCGTCAGCGGTTTCAGGCTTTGGCGCGATCGAGCAGGTACTGGGTCAGCAGTGGCACCGGACGGCCGGTGGCGCCCTTGTCCTTGCCGCCGCTGGTCCATGCGGTGCCGGCGATGTCCAGGTGCGCCCAGTTGAGGTTCTTGGTGAAGCGCGACAGGAAGCAAGCCGCTGTGATGGTGCCGGCCTTCGGGCCACCAATGTTGGCGATGTCGGCGAACGGGCTGTCCAGTTGCTCTTGATACTCATCGAACAGTGGCAGTTGCCAGGCACGGTCGTCGGCCGTTTTGCCGGCGCTGAGCAGTTGCTCGATCAGTTCGTCGTTGTTGCCCAGCAGGCCGGAAGTGTGTGCACCCAGTGCCACGACGCAGGCGCCGGTCAGGGTGGCGATGTCGATCACCGCTTGCGGCTTGAAGCGCTCGGAGTAGGTCAGGGCGTCGCACAGCACCAGACGGCCTTCGGCGTCGGTGTTGAGGATTTCCACGGTCTGGCCGCTCATGGTGGTGACGATGTCGCCCGGACGCGAGGCATTGCCGCTCGGCATGTTTTCGGCGCAGGCGAGGATGCACACCAGGTTGATCGGCAGCTTCAACTCGAGCACGGCGCGCACGGTACCGAAGACGCTGGCAGCACCGCCCATGTCGTACTTCATTTCGTCCATGCCGGCGCCCGGCTTCAGGCTGATACCGCCGGTGTCGAAGGTGATGCCTTTGCCGACCAGTGCGTATGGCTTCTCGGATTTCTTGCCACCGTTGTATTGCATGACGATCAGGCGCGGCGGTTGGGCGCTGCCCTGGCCGACGGCGTAGAACGAACCCATGCCCAGCGCCTTGATCTTCTTCTCGTCGAGGACTTCGACTTTCAGATCCTTGAACGCTTTGCCCAGATCCTTGGCTTGTTCGCCGAGGAACGTCGGGTGGCAGATGTTCGGCGGCAGGTTGCCCAGATTACGGGTAAAGGCCATGCCGTTCGCGATTGCAGTCGCGTGAGTCACGGCGCGCTGCACTTCGGCCTGGGCAGCCTTGATGGTCAGCAGGGTGATTTTCTTCAGGGCGCGCGGTTCGGCTTTCTGGCTCTTGAACTGGTCGAAGGTGTATTCGCCGTCCAGCAGGGTTTCTGCCAACAGACGGGTTTTGCCGTAGCTGTCGCGGTTTTTGACAATGATTTCATCCAGCGCCAGTACGGCATCACTGCCGCCCAGGCCCTTCAGCGTGTTGAGGATGCCGGCAACGATTTTGCGCAGCGGGCGGTCGCCCAGTTCTTCATCCTTGCCCACACCGACCAGCAGCACGCGCTCGGCTTTGAGGTTCGGCAGGCTGTGCAGCAGCAGGCTTTGGCCGACTTTGCCGGCCAGATCGCCACGCTTGAGTACGGCGCTGATCGCGCCGCCGCTCAGTTCATCGAGCTGCTTGGCGGCGACGCCGAGCTTGCGGCCTTCACCGACGGCAACCACCAGGGTGGCGGTTTTCAACGTTTCTGGGCTAACGCTTTTTACAACCAGTTCCATGTCCGGATCCCTGAATGAATGATCAACACACAGGCGTTCGACGGTGTTCGCAGTCGCCTGCTTATAGATAGAAGAGGCGCAGGCCAAGGCCTGCGACAAGGGCCGCAGTTTGAACCTCGCTCACCGCGCCTGACAACCCTCGGTTGTACGATCTTCAACCGATTGCACCCACGGATGAGTGTGCGCAGTGACAGGCGCCCTCAATCACAGGATAATGCCGCATCTTTTTTCGACGGCTCTGCCTTGCGGGCCGGTTGATGTGTTTGCTTGTTTGGCCGCCTTAGCCTGACAACCCTGGAGTGTCTGGTTTGATCGTCTTCCGTTATCTGTCCCGCGAAGTCCTGTTGACCCTCAGCGCTGTGAGTGCTGTGCTGCTGGTCATCATCATGAGCGGTCGCTTCATCAAATACCTCGCTCAGGCCGCTGCCGGCCAGCTCGATCCGGGTTCTCTGTTCCTGATCATGGGCTATCGTCTGCCGGGGTTCATGCAACTGATTCTGCCGCTGGGCCTGTTCCTCGGGATCCTGCTGGCCTACGGTCGCCTGTACCTCGAAAGCGAAATGACCGTGCTCTCGGCCACCGGCATGAGCCAGCAGAAGCTGTTTCGCATCACGCTGTTTCCGGCCACCCTGGTTGCACTGGTCGTGGCATGGCTGAGCCTGGGCCTGGCCCCGCAAGGTGCCAACCAGTTCCAGTTGCTGCTCAACAAGCAGGACGCGCTCACCGAATTCGATACGCTCGAGCCAGGTCGCTTCCAGGCTCTGCGTGATGGCACCCGCGTGACCTACACCGAAACGCTGAGCGATGACCGCGTCAATCTGGGCAGCGTGTTTATCTCGCAGAAGAACCTCGGCGCCGATCAGAAGGATCGCGGGATTTCCGTACTGGTGGCCGAGAAGGGGCGTCAGGAAGTTCGTCCTGACGGCAATCGCTATCTGATTCTCGAAGACGGCTATCGTTATGACGGCAGCCCAGGGCTGGCCGATTACCGCGCCATCCATTACGAAATCTATGGCGTTTTGCTGCCCAAGCCGGACGTCAGCGAAGAAGTCACTGACCGCGATGCGATGCCGACATCGACCTTGCTGGGCAATGATGACATCCGCTCCAAAACCGAACTGCAATGGCGTCTGTCCCTGCCGTTGCTGGTGTTTATCGTGACCCTGATGGCGGTGCCGCTGTCGCGAGTCAATCCGCGTCAAGGGCGTTTCCTCAAGTTGCTGCCGGCGATTCTTCTTTATATGGCTTACCTGACCATCCTGATTGCCGCCCGCGGCGCCCTTGAAAAAGGCAAGATTCCACCCGCCCTCGGCTTGTGGTGGGTGCATGCGATCTTCCTGTTCATCGGTATCGGCCTGCTGTACTGGGAGCCGCTGCGCCTGAAGATGGCCAGCCGTCGCGCCGCTGCACTGGAGGTGGCCCGTGGTTAAACTCGACCGCTATATCGGCAGCAGCGTCTTCATGGCGATCATCGCCGTGCTGGCAATCATTCTCGGTCTGGCGACCCTGTTCGCCTTTATCGATGAGATGGGCGACGTCAGCGATACCTACACCCTGGTTGATGTCCTGGGGTTCGTTTTGCTGACCGCGCCGCGCCGGCTCTATGAAATGCTGCCGATGGCAGCGTTGATTGGTTGCCTGATCGGCCTCGGCAGTCTGGCCAGCAGCAGTGAACTGACCGTGATGCGCGCTGCCGGCGTGTCCATCGGCCGGATCGTCTGGGCGGTGATGAAGCCGATGCTGGTGCTGATGCTGGCCGGCGTGCTGATCGGTGAGTACGTTGCCCCGGCCACCGAAAGCATGGCCCAGGCCAACCGCTCGCTGGCTCAGGGCAGTGGCGACGCGCAAAGCGCCAAGCACGGTATGTGGCACCGCCAGGGTGAAGAGTTCATTCACATCAACGCCGTTCAACCCAATGGCCTGTTGTATGGCGTGACGCGCTATCGCTTTGACAAAGAGCGCCATCTGCTGAGTTCGAGCTTCGCCAAAAAGGCCGAGTTCGATAAAGATCACTGGGAACTCACCGACGTTGCAACCACCGTTTTCCATGACCGCAGCACCGAGGTTGTAAACACGCCCACTGAGCGTTGGGACGTGTCCCTGAGCCCGCAATTGCTGAGCACAGTGGTCATGGCTCCGGAATCGCTGTCAATCACCGGCCTGTGGGGTTACATCCACTATCTGGCGGAGCAGGGCCTGAGCAACGGCCGTTACTGGCTGGCATTTTGGGTCAAGGTGTTGCAGCCATTGGTCACCGCCGCACTGGTATTGATGGCCATTTCCTTTATCTTCGGCCCGCTGCGTTCGGTGACCTTGGGTCAGCGTGTCTTCACTGGCGTGCTGGTCGGCTTCACCTTTCGCATCGTTCAGGATTTGCTCGGCCCATCGAGCCTGGTATTCGGTTTCTCACCGCTGTTCGCGGTGCTGGTGCCGGCCGGAGTCTGTGCGCTGGCCGGTGTCTGGCTGCTGCGACGAGCGGGTTGATGAACAAGCTTTCATCCGCCGTTTAACCCTGAAAACGCCTCGATCAACCGATCGGGGCGTTTTTGTATGCAATCCGGGTGACAGGTGAACGTGACGCTTGCGCCGTGTATCAGGTACAATTCCCGGCTATTTTTCGGCGGGCCAAGCCTGCAGCCTTTTTGAGTGTTGATCCGTGAGTGATTTGAGTCATATCCGCAATTTCTCCATCATCGCCCACATTGACCATGGCAAGTCGACGCTGGCCGATCGCTTCATCCAGATGTGCGGCGGCCTGGCCGAGCGTGAAATGGAAGCCCAGGTACTGGATTCCATGGATCTGGAGCGTGAACGCGGGATCACCATCAAGGCCCACAGCGTTACCCTCTATTACAAAGCCAAAGATGGCGTCACCTACCAGCTGAACTTCATTGACACCCCGGGCCACGTCGACTTCACCTATGAAGTCAGCCGTTCCCTGGCTGCGTGTGAAGGTGCCTTGCTGGTGGTCGATGCCGGTCAAGGTGTTGAAGCCCAGTCCGTGGCCAACTGCTACACCGCGATCGAGCAGGGCCTTGAAGTCATGCCGGTCCTGAACAAGATCGACCTGCCACAGGCCGAACCGGACCGCGTCAAGGACGAGATCGAGAAGATCATCGGCATCGACGCCGCCGACGCCGTCACCTGCAGCGCCAAGACCGGCCTGGGTGTCGACGAAGTGCTCGAGCGTCTGGTGCACACTATTCCTGCGCCGACCGGCAACATCGAAGATCCGCTGCAAGCGTTGATCATCGATTCCTGGTTCGACAACTATCTGGGCGTTGTCTCCCTGGTTCGCGTGCGCCACGGCCGTGTGAAGAAGGGCGACAAGATCCTGGTGAAATCCACCGGCAAGATCCACCTGGTCGACAGCGTCGGCGTGTTCAATCCGAAACACACCGCCACGGTTGACCTGAAGGCCGGTGAAGTGGGCTTCATCATCGCCAGCATCAAGGACATCCACGGTGCTCCGGTCGGTGACACCCTGACCCTCAGCTCCACCCCGGATGTTCCGGTACTGCCGGGCTTCAAACGCATCCAGCCACAGGTTTACGCCGGTCTGTTCCCGGTCAGCTCCGACGATTTTGAAGATTTCCGCGAAGCGCTGCAGAAGCTGACCCTCAACGACTCGTCGCTGCAATACACCCCGGAAAGCTCCGACGCACTGGGCTTCGGCTTCCGTTGCGGCTTCCTCGGCATGCTGCACATGGAAATCATCCAGGAGCGCCTGGAGCGCGAATACGACCTGGACCTGATCACCACGGCGCCGACGGTAATCTTCGAACTGGTGCTCAAAACCGGCGAAACGATTTACGTCGACAACCCGTCCAAGCTTCCGGATGTCTCGGCCATCGAAGACATGCGCGAGCCGATCGTGCGTGCCAACATCCTGGTTCCGCAAGAACACCTGGGCAACGTCATCACCCTGTGCATCGAGAAACGCGGCGTACAGGTCGACATGCTGTTCCTCGGCAATCAGGTGCAAGTCACTTACGACCTGCCGATGAACGAAGTGGTACTGGACTTCTTCGACCGTCTCAAATCCACCAGCCGCGGCTATGCTTCGCTGGACTACCATTTCGATCGTTACCAATCGGCTAATCTGGTGAAACTGGACGTGCTGATCAACGGCGACAAGGTCGATGCTCTGGCGTTGATCGTGCACCGTGACAACTCGCACTACAAAGGTCGCCAGTTGACCGAGAAGATGAAAGAACTGATTCCGCGACAGATGTTCGACGTGGCCATCCAGGCCGCCATTGGCGGTCAGATCGTTGCACGGACAACCGTCAAGGCGCTCAGAAAGAACGTATTGGCCAAATGCTACGGTGGTGACGTCAGCCGTAAGAAAAAACTGCTCGAGAAGCAAAAGGCCGGTAAGAAACGCATGAAGCAGGTCGGCAACGTGGAAATTCCACAAGAAGCCTTCCTCGCCGTGCTCAGGTTGGAATAGTCAGGTCCTATGTCACTAAATTTCCCGCTGTTGCTGGTCATCGCCGTGTTCGTCTGCGGCCTGTTGGCGTTGCTTGATCTGTTGATCCTCGCGCCGCGTCGGCGCGCTGCCATTGCCTCTTATCAAGGCAGTGTCAGCCAGCCCGATGTGGTGGTGGTTGAGAAACTGAACAAAGAGCCGCTGCTGGTGGAATACGGCAAGTCGTTCTTCCCGGTGTTGTTCATCGTGCTGGTGCTGCGTTCGTTCCTGGTGGAGCCGTTCCAGATCCCGTCCGGTTCGATGAAGCCGACCCTGGATGTCGGCGACTTCATTCTGGTGAACAAGTTTTCTTACGGGATCCGCCTGCCGGTGATCGACAAGAAAATCATCGAAGTCGGTGATCCGCAGCGGGGCGACGTGATGGTGTTTCGCTACCCAAGCGACCCGAGCGTCAACTACATCAAGCGTGTAGTCGGCCTGCCGGGCGACACAGTGCGTTACACCGCTGACAAGCGTCTGTTCGTCAATGGCGAATCGATTGCCGAGCAGTTGGTTGGCTCCGAGCCGGGCACCTTGGGCAGCGCTGAGCTCTACCAGGAAAAACTCGGCGCCGCCGAGCACTTGATCCGCAAGGAAATGAGCCGCTACCGCGCGACCCCGGATCATTCGTGGACCGTGCCGGCCGGGCACTACTTCATGATGGGCGACAACCGCGACAACTCGAACGACAGTCGCTACTGGGATGATCCAAACATTCCCAAGGACATGTTGGGCATGGTTCCCGACCAGAATATCGTCGGCAAGGCCTTTGCAGTCTGGATGAGCTGGCCGGAACCGAAACTCAGCCACCTGCCGAATTTCTCGCGGGTTGGCCTGATCAAGTAATCACACACGGCGCTGTTGACCACAGCGCCGAATGCATTTCTGGAGTCGACACAATCGGCTTCGCAATAGCCAGGATGTAATTTTTGAACACAGCGTTAATTGTCCCAGGCCTGCGCCGTACCCCGGCGATGGCGGTGGAATCCAGCTTTGATCTCAGCGTGGGTAAACCGTGAGCGCCTCATTAAGCCGTCTCGAGCGTCAGCTCGGTTACACCTTCAAGGATCAGGAGCTGATGCTCCTGGCCCTCACACACCGCAGTTTCGCCGGGCGTAACAACGAACGCCTGGAATTCCTCGGTGATGCCATCCTCAACTTCGTTGCGGGCGAGGCGCTGTTCGATCGCTTCCCGCTCGCCCGTGAAGGCCAGTTGTCGCGTTTGCGCGCACGCTTGGTGAAAGGTGAGACGCTGGCCGTGCTGGCTCGCGGTTTCGACCTGGGTGATTATCTGCGTCTGGGTTCCGGCGAGTTGAAAAGTGGCGGTTTCCGTCGCGAATCGATTCTGGCCGATGCCCTCGAAGCCTTGATCGGTGCGATTTACCTCGACGCCGGCATGGACATGGCTCGCGAGCGCGTACTGGCCTGGCTGGCGGGTGAGTTCGAAGGTCTGACCCTGGTCGACACCAACAAGGATCCGAAGACCCGCCTGCAGGAATTCCTGCAATCACGCGGTTGCGACCTGCCTCGTTACGAGGTGGTGGATATCCAGGGCGAGCCGCACTGCCGAACCTTCTTCGTCGAGTGCGAAGTTGTCTTACTGAATGAAAAAAGCCGAGGTCAGGGTGTGAGCCGTCGTATTGCCGAACAGGTAGCGGCCGCCGCAGCACTGATTGCCCTGGGCGTGGAGAATGGCAATGACTGATACAAACGCAACTCGCTGTGGCTACGTTGCCATCGTCGGCCGTCCCAACGTGGGCAAGTCCACGCTGCTGAACCACATTCTTGGTCAGAAGCTGGCGATCACCTCGCGCAAGCCACAAACCACTCGTCACAACATGCTCGGGATCAAGACCGAGGGTGGCGTGCAGGCGATCTACGTCGACACCCCCGGCATGCACAAGGGTGGCGAAAAGGCGCTGAACCGTTACATGAACAAGACCGCTTCGGCGGCGTTGAAAGACGTCGACGTGGTGATCTTCGTGGTCGATCGCACCAAGTGGACCGAAGAAGACCAGATGGTGCTGGAGCGTGTGCAATACGTGACCGGCCCGCTGATCGTCGCACTGAACAAGACCGACCGCATCGAAGACAAAGCCGAGCTGATGCCGCACCTGAGCTGGTTGCAGGAACAGCTGCCGAACGCGCAGATCATCCCGATTTCGGCGCAGCACGGGCATAACCTCGACGCGCTGGAAAAGGTGATTGCCGATCACCTGCCGGAAAACGATCACTTCTTCCCCGAAGACCAGATCACTGACCGCAGTAGCCGTTTTCTTGCCGCTGAACTGGTGCGCGAGAAAATCATGCGCCAGATGGGCGCTGAGCTGCCATACCAGATCACCGTCGAAATCGAAGAGTTCAAGCAGCAGGGCAAGACCCTGCACATCCATGCGCTGATCCTCGTCGAACGTGACGGCCAGAAGAAGATCATCATTGGCGACAAGGGCGAGCGCATCAAACGCATCGGCACCGAAGCGCGCAAGGACATGGAGTTGTTGTTCGACTCCAAGATCATGCTCAACCTGTGGGTCAAGGTGAAGGGCGGCTGGTCCGACGACGAGCGTGCGCTGCGTTCGCTGGGTTACGGCGACCTGTAATACCGGTTTTCTGATACTCCAGAGAACCCCCCTGTGGGAGCGGGCTTGCTCGCGAATGCGCAGTGTCAGTCGACATACACTTCGACTGATTCACCGCTTTCGCGAGCAAGCCCGCTCCCACAGTAGTTTTGGGTTGTGAGTAAAACCGCGTTTCTTCATCGAGAATTCCATGTCGCAAACCCCACCTCCTGCCCAACGCGCCTACGTCCTGCATTCGCGCGCCTACCGCGAAACCAGCGCGTTGGTGGACTTCCTCACGCCGCAAGGTCGGCTGCGAGCGGTGCTGCGCAGTGCGCGGGGCAAGGCCGGGACGTTGGCGCGGCCGTTCGTGGCGCTGGAAGTCGAGTTTCGCGGCAAGGGCGAGTTGAAGAATGTCGGGCGCATGGAAAGTGCCGGCACCTGCGCCTGGCTCAATGGCGAGGCGCTGTTCAGCGGTCTTTACCTCAACGAGCTATTGATCCGCCTGCTGCCTGCCGAAGATCCGCACCCGGCGGTGTTCGATCACTACGCAGCAACCCTGCTGGCTCTGGCCGAAGGCCGGCCGCTGGAACCGTTGTTGCGCTCTTTCGAATGGCGTCTGCTCGATGACCTCGGCTACGGCTTCTCCATGAATACCGATATTCACGGCGAGCCTGTTGCGCCCGATGGTCTCTACCGTCTGCAAGTGGACGCCGGCCTTGAGCGCGTTTACTTGCTGCAACCCGGCCTGTTCAACGGCGTTGAATTACTCGCCATGGCCGAAGCCGACTGGTCGGCTCCCGGCGCACTCTCCGCCGCCAAGCGTTTGATGCGTCAGGCCTTGGCTGTTCACCTCGGCGGTCGCCCTCTGGTCAGTCGCGAGCTGTTTCGCAAGCCCTAGCCCCGTGTATGCTGTGCGCCGAATCTTTCCATTCAGGAGCGCATCCGTGACCACCAGCAATCGCATTCTTCTTGGCGTGAACATCGACCACGTCGCCACCCTGCGTCAGGCCCGTGGCACGCGTTACCCGGATCCGGTCAAGGCTGCGCTGGACGCGGAAGAGGCGGGCGCCGATGGCATCACGGTGCATCTGCGCGAAGACCGTCGGCACATTCAGGAGCGCGACGTACTTTTGCTCAAGGACGTGCTGCAAACCCGCATGAACTTCGAAATGGGCGTCACCGAAGAAATGATGGCGTTTGCCGAACGCATCCGTCCTGCGCACATCTGCCTGGTCCCGGAAACCCGTCAGGAGCTGACCACCGAAGGCGGTCTGGATGTGGCAGGGCAGGAAGAACGCATCAAAGCGGCGGTTGAGCGTCTGTCGAAGATCGGCAGCGAGGTGTCGCTGTTCATCGATGCCGACGAGCGTCAGATTGCGGCCTCCAAGCGCGTCGGTGCGCCGGCCATTGAGCTGCACACCGGGCGTTATGCCGATGCCGAAACCCCGACCGACGTCGCTGAAGAACTGAAGCGAGTGGCGGACGGTGTGGCGTTTGGTCTGGCTCAGGGGTTGATCGTCAATGCCGGTCATGGTCTGCATTACCACAACGTTGAGGCGGTGGCCGCGATCAAGGGCATCAACGAGCTGAACATCGGCCATGCGCTGGTGGCGCATGCGTTGTTCGTTGGCTTCAAGTCTGCCGTCTCTGAAATGAAAGCGCTGATTCTGGCGGCTGCAAAAGCTTAAGCCTCATCGCAAAACCAATGTGGGAGCCAGCAGGCTGGCTCCCACATTTGATTGAAGGTATCTGGGCTAGAGCGGGGCTGGCTCTTGAGTCGGTTTGGACTTGTCGATCCCCGGTACATGCAGGTTGCCTTCAGCCACCTGATCACCTTCAAGCTGCGGCTGGGTCACCCAAGTGAGGATGTCGTAGTAGCGACGAATGTTTGCGACAAAATGCACCGGCTCGCCGCCCCGGGCGTAGCCATAGCGGGTCTTGCTGTACCACTGCTTCTGCGCGAGGCGCGGCAGCATTTTCTTCACATCCAGCCACTTGTTCGGGTTCAGGCCTTCTTTGGAGGCCAGTTTGCGGGCGTCATCCAGATGACCGCTGCCGACGTTGTACGCCGCCAGGGCAAACCAGGTGCGATCCGGCTCCTGAATCGAATCGTCGAGCTGATCCTTCATGTTAGCCAGGTACTTCGCGCCGCCCATGATGCTCTGCTTCGGATCGAGTCGGTTGGACACACCCATGGCCTGAGCGGTGTTCTGGGTCAGCATCATCAGCCCGCGTACGCCGGTTTTCGAGGTGACCGTCGGTTGCCACAGTGATTCCTGATAACCGATGGCCGCGAGCAGGCGCCAGTCGACTTTCTCTTTCTTGGCATAGGTCTTGAAGTGCTGTTCGTATTTGGGCAGGCGTTGCTGCAAGTGCTGGGCGAACGTGGTGGCGCCCATGTAGCCGAGGACGTCGACATGCCCGTAATAGCGGTCTTTGAGGCGTTGCAGGGTGCCGTTCTTTTGCACCTTGTCCAGATAGCTGTTGATCTCGTTGAGCAGGCTGTTGTCTTCGCCCGGTGCGACGGCCCAACTCTGGCTGCGCGCATCGCCGAGGTCGAAGGCCACGCGGATGTTGGTGAAGTACACCTGGTTCATTGCCACTTCGTTGGAGTCGACCAGGGTCAGGTCGATCTGGCCTTCATCAACCATGCGCAACAGGTCGACCACTTCAACCGCGTCGGACTCTTCGTATTCGATGGCGGGGTATTTCTGTTTCAGTTCGGCCAGTTGCTCGGCGTGGGTGCTGCCCTTGAGCACCATGATCTTCTTGCCCACCAGGTCACCGGCGTCGGTGGGCCGTGACTGGCCGTTGCGATAGATGATCTGTGGGGTGACTTCGAGGTAGGCGTGGGAAAACCTCACCTGTTTCTTGCGCTGGTCACTGCTGACCAGCCCGGCGGCAGCCAGGACCGGGCCGTTCGGTTTGCCGATCTGGTCGAAGAGGTCGTCAAGGTTGTCGGCAGTCTCGATTTTAAGCTCGACACCCAAATCTTCGGCAAAGCGCTTCACCAGCTCGTATTCGAAGCCGGTTTCACCGCTGCGATCCTGAAAGTAGGTGGCGGGGCTGTTTCGGGTAATCACCCGCAGCACACCATCCTCCTTTACGCGCTCGAGTGTGTTGGGTTTATCAACACAGCCACCGAGCAACAGGAAGAGTCCGGTTGCGATCAGCCATTTGGCGTACCGCGGACGCAAAGCCTTTGGGAAAAACATTTGCGCAGTATACGCAAAGGACCGCGGGCGCCATATCTCGACAGTGCAGGGCTTGTCTGCTAGCGATCACAAAACCGAGCGAAACCCCACAGAAACGGGCCTGCCGGGCATTTTGTTACAGCAAAAATAAGCCGTTGTCGCGGGCTGGGTAAATTTGACTTGCGAATCAGAAACACAGATCGACGTCCGGGTGCAACCGTGCGTAGCGTTTCGGGTGATGTTGAGGGCGGTTTAGGCTAGAATGCACGGCCTCAAAGCACACCCCTTCCCGAGGCTGTCCCGAAGATGTTGATCCTGCGCGGCGCTCCTGCCCTTTCTGCGGGTCGCCACGGCCAACTCGGTGAGCAACTGAGCCAGAAGGTTCTGGCTGTCAGTGGCTTGTATGCTGAATTCGCTCACTTCGCCGAAGTCACCGGCGTCCTGACCGGCGACGAACAGCAGGTGCTTGCGCGCCTTCTGAAGTACGGTCCAAGTGTTCCGGTTCAAGAGCCGACCGGCCGTCTGTTCCTGGTGTTGCCGCGTTTTGGCACCATCTCGCCATGGTCGAGCAAGGCCAGCGACATCGCTCGTAACTGCGGTCTGAGCAAGATCCAGCGCCTGGAGCGCGGCATCGCGTTCTACGTGGCCGGTCAGTTCAGCGACGCCCAAGCACAGCAGATTGCCGATGTCCTGCATGACCGCATGACCCAGATCGTTCTGGCCAACCTCGAACAGGCTGCCGGCCTGTTCAGCCACGCCGAGCCGAAGCCGCTGACCGCGATCGACATCCTCGGCGGCGGTCGCGCCGCGCTGGAAAAAGCCAACACCGAGCTGGGCCTGGCCTTGGCCGAAGACGAGATCGACTACCTGGTCGACGCCTTCAACGGTTTGCAGCGCAACCCGCACGACATCGAACTGATGATGTTCGCCCAGGCCAACTCCGAGCACTGCCGCCACAAGATCTTCAACGCCAGTTGGGATATTGATGGTCAGAGCCAGGAAAAAAGCCTGTTCGGCATGATCAAGAACACCTACGTGATGCACAGCGAAGGCGTTCTGTCGGCTTATAAGGACAACGCCTCGGTGATCGTCGGCAACGTTGCCGGCCGTTTCTTCCCGAACCCTGAGACCCGCCAGTACGGCGCGGTGCAGGAGCCGGTGCACATCCTGATGAAGGTTGAAACCCACAACCACCCAACCGCGATTGCCCCGTTCCCGGGCGCATCCACCGGTTCCGGTGGCGAGATCCGTGACGAAGGTGCAACCGGTCGTGGCGCCAAGCCTAAGGCTGGCCTGACCGGTTTCACCGTGTCGAACCTGCAAATCCCGGGCTTCGAACAGCCGTGGGAAGTGCCGTACGGCAAGCCTGAGCGCATCGTCACCGCGCTGGACATCATGATCGAAGGCCCGCTCGGCGGCGCCGCGTTCAACAACGAATTCGGTCGTCCGGCCCTGACCGGTTATTTCCGTACCTTTGAACAATCGATCACCACCCCGCACGGTGACGAAGTTCGCGGTTACCACAAGCCGATCATGCTCGCTGGCGGCATGGGCAACATCCGCGAAGAACACGTCAAGAAAGGCGAGATCGTCGTCGGTTCCAAACTGATCGTACTCGGCGGCCCAGCGATGCTGATCGGTCTGGGTGGCGGTGCGGCTTCCTCCATGGCCACGGGCACCAGCTCGGCGGATCTGGACTTCGCTTCCGTACAGCGTGAAAACCCTGAGATGGAGCGTCGCTGCCAGGAAGTCATCGACCGTTGCTGGCAACTGGGCGACAAGAACCCGATCAGCTTCATCCACGACGTGGGGGCGGGCGGTCTGTCCAACGCCTTCCCGGAACTGGTCAACGACGGCGACCGCGGTGGCCGTTTCGAACTGCGCAACATTCCAAACGACGAGCCGGGCATGGCCCCGCACGAAATCTGGAGTAACGAATCCCAGGAACGCTACGTGCTGGCCGTTGGCCCGGAAGACTTCGAGCGCTTCCAGGCGATCTGCGAACGCGAGCGTTGCCCATTCGCGGTAGTCGGTGAAGCCACCGCCGAGCCGCAGCTTACTGTCACGGATAGCCACTTCGGCAATAACCCGGTGGACATGCCACTGGAAGTGTTGCTGGGCAAAGCCCCGCGCATGCACCGTTCGGTGGTGCGTGAAGCCGAGCTGGGCGATGACTTCGATCCGTCGAACCTCGACATCACCGAGTCCATCGAACGTGTTCTGCATCACCCGGCCGTGGCGAGCAAAAGCTTCCTGATCACCATCGGTGACCGCACCATCACCGGCCTCGTGGCCCGTGACCAAATGGTCGGCCCATGGCAGGTTCCGGTCGCCGACGTGGCCGTCACCGCCACCAGTTTCGACGTCTATACCGGTGAAGCCATGGCGATGGGCGAGCGGACTCCGCTGGCGCTGCTGGACGCTCCGGCGTCGGGCCGCATGGCCATCGGCGAAACCCTGACCAACATTGCCGCTTCGCGCATCAACAAGCTCTCCGACATCAAACTGTCGGCGAACTGGATGTCCGCTGCCGGTCACCCGGGTGAAGACGCACGTCTGTACGACACCGTGAAAGCGGTCGGTATGGAACTGTGCCCTGAGCTGGGTATCACCATTCCGGTGGGCAAGGACTCGATGTCCATGGCCACCCGTTGGAACGACAACGGCGAAGAAAAAACCGTGACCTCGCCGATGTCGCTGATCGTGACCGGTTTCGCGCCAGTGGCTGACATCCGTCAGACCCTGACCCCGGAACTGCGCATGGACAAGGGCACCACCGACCTGATCCTGATCGACCTCGGTCGCGGGCAGAATCGCATGGGCGCCTCGATCCTTGCTCAGGTGCACGGCAAACTCGGCAAGCACGCGCCGGACGTCGATGACGCCGAAGACCTGAAAGCCTTCTTCGCCGTGATCCAGGGCCTCAACGCCGACGGTCACCTGCTGGCTTACCACGACCGTTCCGACGGTGGTCTGCTGACCTCCGTGGTGGAAATGGCCTTCGCCGGCCACTGCGGTCTGAGTCTGAACCTGGACAGCGTTGCCGAAAGCTCCGCTGAAATCGCCGCCATCCTGTTCAACGAAGAACTGGGTGCCGTGATTCAGGTTCGTCAGGACGCCACGCCAGACATCCTCGCGCAGTTCAGCGCGGCCGGTCTGGGCGACTGTGTTTCGGTGATCGGTCAGCCGATCAACAATGGCCAGATCAACATCACCTTCAACGGTGACACCGTGTTCGAAGGCCAGCGTCGTCTGCTGCAACGTCAGTGGGCCGAGACCAGCTACCAGATCCAGCGTCTGCGTGATAACGCCGACTGCGCCGAACAAGAGTTCGACGTGCTGCTGGAAGAAGACAACCCGGGCCTGAGCGTCAAGCTGAGCTACGACGTCAACCAGGATGTCGCCGCGCCTTACATCAAAAAAGGCATCCGCCCACAGGTTGCCGTACTGCGTGAGCAGGGCGTCAACGGTCAGGTGGAAATGGCGGCAGCGTTCGACCGCGCCGGTTTCAACGCGACCGTTGACGCCCTGCTCACGCAGTACGGCAAC
>NZ_JBIUWM010000046.1:27658-47154 GCF_044743445.1 Pseudomonas sp. NPDC087615
CGTTCGGCCGCGCCGGTTTCAACGCGATCGACGTGCACATGAGCGACATTCTGGCCGGCCGTGTCGACCTGAACGAGTTCAAAGGTCTGGTGGCGTGCGGTGGTTTCTCCTACGGCGACGTACTGGGTGCCGGTGAGGGCTGGGCCAAGTCGGCGCTGTTCAACAGCCGCGCCCGCGATGCGTTCCAGGGCTTCTTCGAACGCAACGACAGCTTCACCCTCGGCGTGTGCAACGGTTGCCAGATGATGTCCAACCTGCACGAACTGATCCCGGGCAGCGAGTTCTGGCCGCACTTCGTGCGCAACCGCTCCGAGCAGTTCGAAGCGCGCGTGGCGATGGTTCAGGTTCAGGAGTCGAACTCGATCTTCCTGCAGGGCATGGCGGGTTCGCGTATGCCGATCGCCATTGCTCACGGTGAAGGTCACGCCGAGTTTTCCAGCGAAGAAGCCCTGCTGGAAGCGGATCTGTCGGGTTGTGTGGCGATGCGTTTTGTCGACAACCATGGCAAGGTCACCGAGCGCTATCCGGCTAACCCGAACGGTTCGCCGCGCGGGATTACCGGTCTCACCAGCCGTGATGGCCGCGTGACGATCATGATGCCGCACCCGGAGCGTGTGTTCCGTGCAGTGCAGAACTCGTGGCGTTCGGAAGACTGGAACGAAGACGCGCCTTGGATGCGTATGTTCCGTAATGCTCGTGTGTGGGTTAACTAAGGTCCGTGTACAAGCTGGCGTTTTTTGTTCCTGACAGTCATGTCGAGGTGGTCAAGGAAGCCGTATTCGCTGCCGGTGGTGGGCGGATCGGGGACTATGACCACTGTGCTTGGCAGGTGCTCGGTTTGGGCCAGTTTCGGCCTTTGGACGGCAGTCAGCCGTTTATTGGTGAGGCGGGGCAGGTTGAGCGGGTTGAGGAATGGAAGGTTGAGCTTGTGGTGGCGGATGAGTTGATTCGCTCTGTAGTGGCGGCTTTGAAGTTGAGCCACCCGTACGAGACACCGGCTTATGAAGTGTGGCGGCTGGAAGATTTCTGATAGCCGCTTATTACAAGAAACCCGCAGATGAGTGATTGTCTGCGGGTTTTTTGTTGCCCCCGATTTTTTGCGCGATGGGGTTCCTATGTGGGAGCGGGCTTGCTCGCGAAGGCGTCGGCTCAGGCAATGATGTTCTGGCTGACTGAGTACATATCCATTGCTGTGGTCACGGCGGCTTAGGGTTCCGCCCTTACGGCGGGTCACCTTTTCCAAACGCCGAAAAGGTAACCCAAAAGGCTTGCCCCAACGTTCGGCCCACTCGCTAAGGCTCGGGGTTCCTTCGCTCCGGGATCCATCCGGGGCATCGCCTCCGGTTTGCTTCGCTGCACCTCCTCTCGATGTTCTCCCCGGATGAATCCCTGCGCTCAGCCTGCCGACGGGGCCTGTGGATCAAGATCAAGATCAAGAGCTGCAGCCGAGCTAACGCTCATCCTGTTGAGTGTGTGGGGCGAAGCGGGCGAGGGGGCGCTGCTTTTGCTTTTCTGTGTGGTTTGTCAGCGATGGCGGTTAACTATTCAGCAGGCTTCGCGTTTTGGCTGTCCAGGTACTCTTCCAGGCTTAAACCATCATCCTGATCTCTGTTGAATGCATCCCAAACCGTCTCTCTGAGTAACTTGCTGTAGCCCTTGGTGCCTTTTGTGAATTCCTCGAGAGAAACGCTTCCGTCCTGGTTTGCGTCAAGGTCTCTGTAGGTTTTGATCAGGTGTTCTCGTTGTTCTGCGTCTGTCATTTTCTCTGTCATGTCATAGCCATCCTTGATGAGTTGAGCGTTGAGTTATCGAGGCTACGACATAAAACGGCCTGATTCAGTCAACGTAATAAGGTCGACCGAGGCGGTCAACTGTCAGACCTGACAGTTGACAGTGCCGGCAATGTGGGGGCGATTTCATTCCTGAATGCACAGGCTCATGTGTGGAGCTGCCGAAGGCTGCGATCTGTTGATCCTGCTTTTGATGTTGAAACGTCAAAGTCAAAAGATCGCAGCCTTCGGCAGCGCCTACACGAGGGAGGCGATTGGCGTTGTTTAATTGGATGTGAGATCGCCAGAACCTTCCCACAAGGTTTTCAGGTTGTCCGTCGGACGTCGGGTCTCTAGTCTTTGGCTGTCACCGCAAATCGGTGATCGGGTGTGAGAACCCGGGCAAGCAGTGTTATTCCAGCATCGGTACGTCATAATCGCCGCCAGCTTATTGCTGCCTGCAATCAATTTATGGCGGCTGTGTGCGGGCAGACTTCGGTCTGGCCGGAAGTTCTGCTCCTTGCCCGGTTTCTCACCCCGCACATAGCTGCCACCATTTCGCCGCGTGAGAAACGGCAATTGGATGGCTCCGATCATTAAGGAGTTTTTCAATGACCAAGCCCGTACCCGACCCACCCGAAACCAAAACCCCACTCGAAGAAGCCCTCCGCGCCGAAGACCTGGCCCGAAACCGCGAAGCCATCAAACGCGCCCTCGACTTCTACCTGTGCCCCGAACCCGCAAAGCCACGCCGACCGAGCACCATGTTCATGGTCTGCCCAGAGGTCGATACCGAAAGCCTGCTCGCTCACGCCTGCGAATCGTTAGCCTCGGCAAGCACTGCCGCCAGCCACTTCGCCGATGAGCTAAGCGGTTCGCAGCGCAGTACGGCGTTAGGCATCCAACAAATCGTCATGCTCGCCGAACTGGCAGTAAACCGAGCGCTGGATCGGGTAGACCCGCAAACCTGATTGATCAGGTTTACCGTGTCATCGTTCTTCGCGAGCAAGCCCGCTCCCACAGTTTTGATTGAGTAGAGGCTCGACGGGCGTCATCGCTGGCAAGCCAGCTCCCCATCTGGAATGCAATCACCTTGTGGGAGCGGGCTTGCTCGCGAAGAGGACCGCTCAGGCGCTGCAGATTTAAACCTTTGCACCGACCTCACTGCGATTGACCAACGCCTCAAGCGCTCCACTCAAACTCGCTGCCTTATCCCCCACCAACAAATGCCAGACCCCGCCTTCCAACTGGCTGACACCCTGACAACCCAGCTCTTTCAACTGCGCCTCCGACAGGGCCTTGCCATCGGCCAGCAGCAGTCGAATTCGGCTCATGGCAATGCAATCGAGTTGCAGCACGTTGTCGCCGCCGCCCAGCGCATTCAGCCATTGCTGAGCTTCCGAACCCGCGACCACAAGCGCTTTCGGCTCTTCGGCAACCACCGCAGGCGTCGCCACCAGAGCACGCCCCAACGCCGGCATCGCCAGTCGAATTTCATCAGCAATGCTGTCGGCCATCGGCCCTACGACAACTTGCAAACTGCCACCCTTGCCCGGGCGCACAACGGCCATCGCACCCAACGCTTTCAGATCGGCATCGGATGCTTTGTTGCGATCCACCATCTCCAAGCGCAGACGGGTCGTGCAGGCACCGACAGTCACAAGGTTCTCTGCACCACCGAGTGCCTTGATGTAAGCCCCGGCGCGTTCGTTTTCGGCTAACACGGTTTTTTCAGCCGTCGCCACGTCCTCACGCCCCGGCGTTTTCAGGTTGAAACGACGAATGCAGAAATCAAACACCACGTAATACACGACGGCATATGCCAGCCCGACCGGAACCACCAACCAGCCATTGGTCGACCGGCCCCAGCCCAGCACCATGTCGATAAAACCGCCGGAGAAGGTGAAGCCCAAATGGATGTTCAGCGCATTGGTGATTGCCATCGACAACCCGGTCAGCAGCGCATGCAGCAGATACAGCAACGGCGCCAGAAACATGAAGGCGAATTCAATCGGCTCGGTCACGCCTGTCAGGAATGACGTCAGCGCCATCGACAGGAAGATCCCGCCCATGACCTTGCGCCGTTCCGGCAGGGCGTTGCGGTACATCGCCAGGCACGCGGCGGGCAGGCCGAAGATCATCATCGGGAACATGCCGGTCATGAATTGGCCACCCTTTGGATCGCCGGCGAAGTAACGCGACAGATCGCCGGTCACCAGTGCGCCAGTAGTGGGGTCGGTGAAGTTGCCGAACACGAACCACGCCATGTTGTTGAGGATGTGGTGCAGGCCGGTGACGATCAGCAGGCGGTTGAACACGCCGAAGACGAAGGCGCCGAAGCTGCCGCTTTCCATCATCAGGCTGCCGAAGCTGTTGATGCCTTGCTGGATCGGCGGCCAGATATAGCCGAACACCACGCCCAGGCCAACCGCCGCAAACCCGGTGACAATCGGCACGAAACGCCGGCCACCGAAGAACGCCAGGTACTCCGGCAGTTTGATGTCCTTGAAGCGGTTGTACAGCGCGCCGGCCATCAGGCCGCTGACGATCCCGGCGAGCATGCCCATGTTGATGCTCGCATCGAGCACTTTGAGGGTGGAGATCATCACCAGATAACCGATCACCCCGGCCAGGCCAGCGGTGCCGTTGTTGTCCTTGGCGAAACCGACGGCGATGCCGATGGCGAAGATCATCGCCAGGTTGGCGAAAATCACCTGGCCGGCGTCGTGGATGATCGCGATGTTCAGCAGGTCGGTATCACCCAGGCGCAGCAGCAGGCCGGCAATCGGCAGGATCGCAATCGGCAACATCAGCGCGCGGCCGAGGCGTTGCAGGCCTTCGATGAAGAGTTGGTACATGGGGTTCTCCCTGCTCTTTTATAGAGAGCTTTTTGTTAGCGCAGAGGCCAATGTTGATGACAGGCGTGACGCACCGCGGCGGCGCTGCTCAGCTTGAGCAAGTCGCGGGCGAGGCGTTGGCATTCGGCTTCGTGCAACTGGCGCACGCGATCCTTGATTTCACCGATCTGCACCGGGCTCACCGAGAGTTCGGTAACGCCGAGGCCGATCAGCACTGGTGTCGCTAACGGGTCCGAGGCGAGGGCGCCGCACACACCGACCCAACGTTTGTGCACCGCCGCGCCTTCGCAGGTCATGGCGATCAGGCGCAATAGCGCCGGGTGCAAGGCATCGACCCGTGCGGCGAGGCCGGCGTGGTCGCGGTCCATGGCCAAGGTGTATTGGGAGAGATCGTTGGTGCCGATGGACAGGAAGTCCGCGTGTTCGGCCAGTTGTTCGGCTTGCAATGCGGCGGCGGGGACTTCGATCATCACGCCGATTTCCGGGCGTTGAGTGATGTTCAGTTCCAGACACAAGGCATCGACCCGCTGACGGATATGCAGCAACTCATCGACTTCGGTGACCATCGGCAACAGGATCCGGCAACGCTGCAACGGGCTGACTTGCAGCAGCGCACGCAGTTGCTGATCGAGGATTTCCGGGCGGGCCTGGGCCAGACGAATGCCCCGTAGACCGAGCACCGGGTTGGCTTCGGCGGGCAGCGGCAGATAGTCGAGTTGCTTGTCGCCGCCGACGTCGATGGTGCGGATGATCACTGACTTATCGCCCATGGCATCAATGACGGCTTGATAGGCGGCGCGCTGTTCTTCGACGTCAGGCGCAGTCTGGCGGTCAACGAACAGAAACTCGGTGCGCAACAGACCGACACCGTCGGCGCCGTTGGCAAACGCATCCGCCGCTTCATGGCTGGACGCAACATTGGCGACCACTTCGATGGTCACGCCATTGCGGGTTTCGGCGGGCAGATGAGCCTTGGCTTGTTGCGCATCGCGGCGTTGTTGGCGGTCGATTTGCGCTTGCTGGACGTCGGCCAGACGTTCAGTGCTGGGCGTCAGTTCGAGGCGCCCGCCGTCGGCGTCGAGGACCACTGCTTGGCCTGGCGGCTGATCGAGCAGAGCCGCACCCAACGCCACCATGCACGGCAGACCTTTGCCCCGCGCCAGAATCGCGACGTGCGACGTCGCACCGCCCTCGGCCATGCACAATCCGGCGACACCTTGAGCGCTGAGTTGCAGCAAGTCCGATGGGGTCAGTTCATGGGCGGCGACGATAGCACCGGTCGGCACCTCGTAATGCCAGGCTTCGCCAAGCAGGGCGCGTAGCACGCGTTGCTTGAGGTCGCGCAGGTCGTTGGCGCGCTCGGCCAGCAGCGCGCTGCCGGTTTTCTGGAGCACGTCGCACTGGATGTCGATCGACTGACTCCACGCATGGGTGGCGGCCGTGCCTTGCTCGATGGATTGTCGTGCGGCGTCGAGCAGGGCCGGGTCTTCGAGCAAGGCCAGATGCGCGGCGAAAATCGCTTCTTCGTCGGCGCTCCTGTGTTGTTTCGCTTGGGCGAGGGTGCTGCCGATTTCGCCGCGCACCTGATCCAGCGCCGCTTCAAGTGTTTGCTGTTGCGCCAGCGGATCATGATTGCCCGCGTCCGCCGGCAAACTGATCGCATTCAAATGAAACAACGGCCCGCCCACCAACCCCGGTGCGGCGCACACACCGTGCAACACATCCGCCTCGGCCGGGCGCTTGAGCGGTGCAACGCTGATCGGCGCGGCGACGTGATGATCATTCGGTAGCGCGGTGGCCAATGCCGTGAGCAACGCTTGCAGGGCGGCTTCGGCGTCCGAACCCTGACAACTGACTTGCACTTCATCCTGTTCGCCGACCGCCAATCCCATCAACCCGATCAGGCTGTTGCACGGCGCCGATTTACCGGCGAAGTGCAGCTGCGACTTGCTCTTGAAACCCAGCGCAGTCTGGCGAATCAGCGCTGCCGGCCGGGCGTGCAGACCGCCGCGATGAGCGACTTGCACATGGCCCTGAACCTCTGGCCCGCCAACGTCTTCAGCATTCGCCGCCGAGTTGTTGCGCGAGATGATGTGCAGCAACGGCTCGCCGACTTTCACCGTTTTGAGGGTGATCGGGCGCACCTGGAAGTCTTGACTGTTGGTCAGAATCAACAGGCTCACCAGGCTTTTGCATTGCTGGCCGACTTTGTCGACGTCATAGCGCAACAGCGGCTGCCCCTTGCTGACTCGCGTGCCTTCCTTGACCAGCATCGAGAAGCCTTCGCCGTTCAGTTCAACGGTGTCGAGCCCCAGGTGCAGGAGGATTTGCGCGCCGTTGTCGGCACGTACGGTGAGGGCGTGGCCGGTGCGCGCGACGTGGATGATCACCCCGGCACACGGCGAATACAGGGTGTCATTGATCGGGTCGATGGCAATACCATCGCCCATCGCGCCACTGGCGAACACCGCGTCCGGGACTTTGGCGAGCGTGAGCACCGGGCCGCTGAGCGGGGCGCTGAGGGTCAGCTCTTTATTGTTGTTGTGCATGGCTCGGTCTCATCAGGTGTGCAGTCAGTCGGACTTAGTGCGTACGGGTCACTTTGCTCAAGTGGCGCGGTTGATCCGGGTCCATGCCACGGGCCACGGCGAGTCCGGCAGCCATCACGTAGAAACTCTGGATCGCCAGGATCGGGTCGAGGGCCGGGTGTTCGGCGCGGGTCAGGGTCAGGTCGCGTTCGGTGACGTCATCCGGCGCTGCCAGCAATACGCGAGCGCCGCGTTGACGCATCTCTGCCGCCAGGCTCAGCAGGCCGGCCTGCTCGGCACCGCGTGGGGCGAAGACCAGCAACGGATAGTGTTCGTCGATCAGCGCCATCGGGCCATGACGGACTTCGGCGCTGCTGAACGCTTCGGCCTGGATCGCCGAGGTTTCCTTGAATTTCAGCGCGGCTTCCTGGGCGATGGCGAAACCGGCACCACGACCGATGACCATCAGGCGTTCGCAATCGCGCAGTACGTCGATGGCCGCGCTCCAGTCCTGTTGCGCCGCGTCGCGCAGGCCTTCAGGCAGGGCGTTATGCGCCTCGAGCAATTCGTTGTCCTCTTTCCAGTGCGCGATCAAACGGGCGCTGGCGCTGAGGGTGGCGATGAAACTCTTGGTCGCGGCGACGCTGCTTTCGGTGCCGGCGAGCAGCGGCACGCTGAATTCACACGCGGCTTCCAGTGGCGAATCGGCGGCGTTGACCATCGAAACGCTCAGCGCTCCACGCTTGCGCAACAAGCGCAGGCTGTTGACCAGATCCGGGCTCTGACCCGATTGCGAGAAGGCAAAGGCCACTTGTCCGCTGACCTTCAACGGCGCCTGTTGCATGGTCACCACCGACATCGGCAACGATGCCACCGGCACGCCCAATTGCTGCATGGTCAGGTAGGCGAAGTAGCTCGCCGCGTGGTCGGAGCTGCCCCGGGCGACGGTCATCACCACTTGCGGCGGCTGACGGCGCAGGCGCCCGGCGATCTCGATCAATTGTGGGTCGAGCTGCTGCAGTTGAGCTTGCACGGCCTCAAACGAGGACAGCGCCTCTTCAAGCATTTTTGAAGTCAATGTCTTCTCCTTCGACCATGACGGCGGTCAGTGTGAGTGAGCGATCCAGCCGCACGCAGTCGGCCCAGGCGCCGGGTTCAAGGCGCCCGCGTTCGTTGATGCCGAGGTAGTCGGCGGGAAATTGAGACAGACGCTGCGACGCTTCACTGATCGGCAAACCGATCTTCACCAGGTTGCGCAGGGCTTGGTCCATCGTCAGGGTGCTGCCGGCCAGGGTGCCGTCGGGCAGTCGCACGCCGCCCAGGCATTTGGTCACGGTGTGGCTGCCAAGTTTGTATTCACCGTCGGGCATGCCGGCCGCTGCGGTCGAGTCGGTGACGCAATACAGGCACGGGATTGAGCGCAGGGCCACGCGGATGGCACCGGGGTGTACGTGGAGCAAATCCGGAATCAGCTCGGCGTATTTGGCGTGGGCCAGTGCCGCGCCGACGATCCCCGGTTCGCGGTGATGCAGCGGGCTCATGGCGTTGTACAAATGGGTGAAGCTGGTCGCGCCGGCCTCCAGCGCGGCGACGCCTTCCTCGTAACTGCCCAGGGTATGGCCGATCTGCATGCGGATGCCACGGTTGCTGAGCTCACGGATCAAACCGTCGTGGCCGGCAATTTCCGGGGCAATGGTGATCACCCGGATCGGCGCCAGAGCCAGGTATTCCTCGACTTCGGCCATCAACGCGGTGTGGGCGAAGTTCGGTTGGGCGCCGAGTTTGCCGGGGTTGATGTACGGGCCTTCAAGGTGAACGCCGAGCACCCGGGCGCTGTTGGCCGGGCGCTGTTCGCAGAACTCGCCGACGGCTTTGAGCACGCTGGAAATCTCGGCGCTGGGTGCGGTCATGGTGGTGGCCAGCAGCGAAGTGGTACCGAAACGCACATGGGTCTTGGTGATCGTCTCGAAGGCGCTGGCACCTTCCATGATGTCTTTGCCGCCGCCGCCGTGAACGTGCAGGTCGATGAAGCCCGGGAGCAGATAAGGCAGGTCATTATCGGCCGGATCGCAGGGCACGCCTTCGATCGACACGATTTTGCCGTGTTCGTGGATCAGCCGGCCGCGAACCCAGCCGTGGGCGGTGAGGATGTTGTCTTCGGACATTTCGGTTCTCGCTGTTTGACGTCTGCGCCCGTTTAACGGCGCAGCTCTGCAACAAAGTCGTAGTAGTCGTTGCGGCAATAGGTGTCGGTGACTTCGATCGGCGTGTTGTCTTCCAGATAGCCGACCCGGGTCATCAGCAACATGGCGGTGCCGGGGGCGATGCCGACCAGTGCGGCGAACTCGTCCGAGGCGTTGATGGCCTGGATGTGCTGCAAGGCGCGCACGATCGGTTTGCCGATGCCGTCGAGGTATTCGTAGAGCGAATCACCGACCAATTGTGGCTTGGGCATGATCGCGGCGGGCAGGGTGCTCATCTCGATGGCCATCACGGTGTCGTCGGCTTTGCGCAGGCGTTTCATGCGCGCGACTTTGTCGTTCGGCGACAGGCTCAGGCGGATCAGTTCTTCGTGGGTCGGCAGGGTGATGTCCCGCTCCAGCCATTGCGAACTGGGCACGAAGCCCTTGAGGCGCAGCATCTCGCTGAAGCCCGACAGACGTGAGAGGGGTTGTTCCAGGCGCGGGGTGATGAAGGTGCCGGAGCCTTGCAGGCGACGGATCAAACCTTGATCGAGCAACACTTCCAGGGCCTTGCGTGCAGTCACGCGGGAGATGCCCAACTGTTCGCTGAGATTGCGCTCGGACGGCATCGCCTGTTCGGCTTTCCACTGCCCGGCATGAATCGCCGCTTCCAGATTGCGCGCCAGTTGCAGGTACAGCGGCGTCGGCTGAGAGTCGTCGGGACGTAGGGCGTGGAGGTCGTTCATTCAGGTCATTTCCGGCGCGAGTATAGGATTGTTGTGGCTCGCTTGTTGGGCGCAAATTAATACCACTTGAATACCATGTCAACGCAGGGAAATGGCGATTGGCCCAATGAAATGGAAGGTTGTGGAGGGGAGTGTCTTAAGTGGTATTAGAGGTGGGTTGTAAAAAGCAAAAGATCGCCGTCTGCGGCCGCTCCTGTCGTTGAAAGTGGTATCAACCCTGTAGGCGCTGCCGCAGACGGCGATCTTTTGATTTATTTTTTTGCAGGTGACCAGTGGTGGGTCGTTACGGGCGGATCTCGATCATCGTGCCGTCCGGCACCAGGCCCCAGACTTCGCGCATGTCCATGTTGCGCATGGCGATGCAGCCGTCGGTCCAGTCCAGCGTGTGGAACAGATCCTCGGGGGTGTCCTCGGTGTCGGGTGTGCCGTGGATCATGATCATCCCGCCGGGGGCGACCCCTTCACGTCGGGCTCGCGCCGAATCGCTGATGTTCGGGTAGGAAATGTGCATCGCCAGGTTGAATCGGTCGCTGACCTTTCGCCAGTCGATCCAATAGAAACCTTCCGGTGTGCGTTTATCGCCTTCAATCAGTTTCGGACCTTTTTTCGCGCCCTTGCCCAGGGAAACCCGGTAGGTCTTGAGTGGCTTGCCGTCGGCGATCAACTGCAACTGATGAGCCGATTTGAGCACCAGCACTTTTTCGATCAGAGGGGTATTGGACGGCGATACGGTGGTCACGAATGACGCTTGCGAGACCGTGACGAACGACAGGCAGAACAGGGCAAGCAACCAGCGCATTGAAACGATTCCCCAGGGAGTGATGCAGATATTCATAGATGCTTTTATGTGATGACCGGCTGAGCGAGTGGCGGGATCGATTCCGAGCGAACCGGGTAGGTCTCGGCACGCCGATCAGCGAAGAAGCATTCTAAGGTACGGCCCACCGTGCGGAAAGCCAGCTCGTCCCATGGAATGTCGGCTTCGTCGAATAGTTGCACTTCGAGGCTCTCGGGGCCGGCGGCAAAGTCCAGGTCGACCAGCTCTGCGCGAAAGAACACATGCACCTGGCTGATGTGCGGCACATCGATCAGCGTATAGATGCTCAGGTTACGCAGCCGGGCGCAGGCTTCCTCGGCGGTTTCGCGGGTCGCGGCCTGTTCGAGGGTTTCGCCGTTTTCCATGAAGCCGGCAGGCAGTGTCCAGTAGCCGAGGCGCGGCTCGATGGCGCGGCGGCAGAGCAGCACTTGGGTGCCCCAGGTCGCGACGCATCCAGCGACGATATTGGGGTTCTGATAGTGAATGGTCTGACAGCTATCACAGACAAATCGCAGCCGCGAATCGCCTTCGGGAATGCGCTGGGTCACCGGGTTACCGCACTGGCTGCAAAATTTCATGCTGAGGTTCCTGAATGCTGCACCTATCTTGGCGTGCAGCGGTGCCGGTCGGCAAGTTGTCGTTTCGCGACACAGCAAGATTCGGGGGCTTGGGCGCTCGCATTGATTGGTGCATGATGCTGGGCAAGGCACAGATCGAGAACACTCATGCTGGACGAGCTACTGCATCGGGTAAGCAACCACACACCGCGCACGCTGGAGACCGACTCGCGTTTTCCCGAGGCCGCCGTTTTGGTGCCGATCACTCGCAGTGACGAGCCGGAACTGGTGCTGACCCTGCGCGCCAGCGGCCTCTCGACCCACGGCGGCGAAGTCGCCTTTCCCGGCGGGCGCCGCGACCCCGAAGACCCTGATCTGATCTTCACCGCCCTGCGCGAAGCCGAAGAAGAGATCGGCCTGCCGCCGGGCCTGGTCGAGGTCATCGGCCCGCTCAGCCCGTTGATTTCTCTGCACGGCATCAAGGTCACTCCGTATGTCGGCGTGGTTCCCGATTTTGTCGAGTATCTGGCCAACGACGCCGAGATCGCCGCCGTCTTCAGCGTGCCGCTGGAATTCTTCCGCAAAGACCCGCGCGAACACACCCACCGCATCGACTACCAGGGCCGCAGTTGGTACGTGCCGAGTTATCGATTTGGTGAATACAAAATCTGGGGGCTGACGGCGATCATGATCGTCGAGTTGATCAATCTGCTCTATGACGCGAAGATCAGCCTGCATCAGCCGCCTAAAAGCTTCATCAACACCTGAAGCCATCGCAGCAATGGCCGCTCACCGTGAGCCCTGAGGACAACAAGATGAAATACCGCTTGGGCGACGCCCGTGTCGAAACCCATCCACAGAGCTGGGTCGCCCCCAATGCCGTGCTGGTGGGCAAGGTCAAACTCGAAGAGGGCGCCAACGTCTGGTTCAACGCCGTACTGCGCGGCGACAACGAACTGATCCTGATCGGCAAGAACAGCAACGTCCAGGACGGCACGGTGATGCACACCGACATGGGCTATCCGCTGACCATCGGCACCGGCGTGACCATCGGCCACAACGCCATGCTCCATGGCTGCACCGTTGGCGATTACAGCCTGATCGGCATCAATGCGGTGATTCTGAACGGCGCGAAGATCGGCAAGAATTGCATCATTGGCGCCAATTCGCTGATCGGCGAAGGCAAGGAAATCCCTGACGGTTCGCTGGTGATGGGCTCGCCGGGCAAGGTCGTGCGTGAGCTGACCGAGCCGCAGAAAAAGATGCTCGAAGCCAGCGCCGCGCACTATGTGCATAACGCGCAGCGCTACGCCCGTGATCTGGTTGAGCAGGAAGAATGAATACGCCTGAAAGACCCGTCGCTTCGCCCTGCGTGAGCATTTGTGCGCTGGATGAGGATGATGTTTGCACCGGGTGTCAGCGCACGGTCGAGGAGATTACGCGCTGGAGCCGGATGAGCAACGACGAGCGCCGTGTTGTGCTGGGGTTGTGTCATGAGCGGGCGAAGGCGAGTGGGCTGGTGTGGATGATCCCTGGGAAATCCGGCGTCTGACAGGGCGCCTTCGCGAGCAAGCCCGTTTGTATGGATCTATTGCATACACAAAATCTGTGTTCACTGGAGATCCAATGTGGGAGCGGGCTTGCTCGCGAAGAGGCCGGCAACGCCACGACTTCTTATTGGCCCAAAACAATCCCTGAAGTAACCTGTGCGCCAATTTATCAGGTCGCCCCCATGATTTTCCTCATCGCCTACATCAGCAGCGTCGTGCTGATCAACTTCGCCTTCTCCACCGCGCCGCACCTGGACGTCATCTGGTCGGCTTGGGGCGGCTTGGTGTTCGTGTTGCGTGACATGGTGCAAACCCGCTTCGGCCATGGCGCGATCGTGGCGATGTTGGCGGCGCTGGTGTTGTCCTACGTGACGTCTGATCCGTCCATCGCATTGGCCAGCGCTGTCGCGTTCGGGGTCTCCGAGTGCATCGACTGGCTGGTGTTCAGCATCACCAAACGGCCGTTGCGCGACCGCTTGTGGATCAGTTCGGCGCTGAGCATTCCCCTCGATACCTTCATCTTCTTCGGTATGATCGACGCCTTGACACCGCCCGTGATCATCACCGCTCTGGCCTCGAAGTTTGCTGGCGTGACGGCCGTCTGGCTGATCATGGCCTGGCGTGATCGCAAGCAGGCCGTCGCCAGCTAAAGCCAAACCTGCGGGTTCATGTAAAATGCCGCGCTTTCTCCCCATGGAAAGTGCGCCCGGCGTTGCTTTCCTCGATGATCCGCTTCTTTGAGGACCTGAGATGACCCGTATCGGAACTCCATTGTCGCCAACCGCGACCCGCGTATTGCTGTGTGGCTGTGGTGAGTTGGGCAAGGAAGTGGTGATCGAACTGCAACGCCTGGGCGTTGAAGTGATTGCCGTCGACCGCTACGCCAACGCGCCGGCCATGCAAGTCGCTCATCGCAGCCATGTGATCAACATGCTCGACGGCGCCGCTCTGCGCGCCGTAATCGAAGCCGAGAAACCGCACTTCATCGTGCCGGAAATCGAAGCCATCGCCACCGCGACGCTGGTCGAACTGGAAGCCGAAGGCTTCACCGTGATCCCGACCGCCCGCGCCGCGCAACTGACCATGAACCGCGAGGGCATTCGTCGTCTGGCCGCTGAAGAGCTGGATCTGCCGACCTCGCCGTACCACTTCGCCGATACCTTCGAGGATTACAGCAAAGCCGTTGAGGACTTGGGTTTCCCATGCGTCGTCAAACCGGTGATGAGTTCGTCGGGCAAGGGCCAGAGCCTGCTGCGCAGCAACGATGACGTGCAGAAAGCCTGGGACTACGCGCAAGAGGGCGGTCGTGCCGGCAAAGGTCGGGTGATCATCGAAGGCTTCATCGATTTCGACTACGAAATCACCTTGCTGACCGTGCGCCACATCGGTGGCACCACGTTCTGTGCGCCGGTCGGCCACCGTCAGGAGAAGGGCGACTATCAGGAGTCGTGGCAGCCACAAGCCATGAGCCCGATTGCCCTGGCAGAATCCGAGCGTGTTGCCAAAGCGGTAACCGAGGCACTGGGTGGCCGTGGTCTGTTTGGCGTTGAGTTGTTCATCAAAGGTGATCAGGTGTGGTTCAGCGAAGTCTCGCCGCGTCCGCACGATACCGGTCTGGTGACCTTGATTTCTCAGGATCTCTCGCAATTCGCCCTGCACGCGCGGGCGATTTTGGGTCTGCCCGTACCGCTGATCCGTCAGTTCGGGCCATCGGCTTCGGCGGTGATTCTGGTGGAAGGTCAGTCGACTCAAACCGCGTTCGCCAACCTGGGCGCTGCGCTGAGCGAGCCGGACACAGCGCTGCGTCTGTTTGGCAAGCCTGAAGTCAATGGTCAGCGCCGCATGGGCGTGGCGCTGGCGCGGGATGAGTCGATCGAGGCTGCTCGTGCCAAGGCGACCCGTGCTGCTCAGGCTGTTGTTGTAGATCTCTAAGACAGGGGCGCGGCATTCGCGAGCAGGCTCGCTCCCACAGTTTCGGCTGTATTCACAAATTTTGTGTACTGCACGGACCCTGTGGGAGCGGGCTTGCTCGCGAAGCTTTTGATCTTCGGTCAGGCAACCTGATTCAGATCGTTATTCCTCGTTTCCTTCAGGCACAGCACCGCAATCAAACTCAGCACTGCCGCGCCCGACACATACCCGCCGACATAGCTCAAACCCCCCATCGCCACCAGTTTCTGCGCAAAGAACGGCGCCGCCGAGGCCCCGACAATGCCGCCCAGGTTGTACGCTGCCGACGCGCCGGTATAGCGCACATGAGTCGGAAACAGTTCCGGCAACAACGCCCCCATCGGCGCGAACGTTACGCCCATCAAGAACAACTCGATGCACAGAAACAGCGCCACGCCCCAGGTCGAACCCTGAGTCAGCAACGGCTCCATCAGAAACCCCGACAGAATGGCCAGCACGCCGCCGATGATCAGCACCGGTTTGCGTCCGTAACGGTCACTGGCCCAGGCCGACAACGGCGTGGCGGCGGCCATGAACAGCACGGCAAAACACAGCAGCCCAAGGAACGTTTCGCGACTGTAGCCCAATGTGGATACGCCGTAGCTCAGGGAAAACACCGTCGAGATGTAGAACAGCGCATAGCAAACCACCATCGCCATCGCCCCCAGCAGTGTTGGCACCCAATACTGGCTGCACAGCTCGACCAGCGGCATTTTCACCCGTTCCTGGCGGGCGATGGCGTTGGCGAATACCGGGGTTTCATGGAGTTTCAGGCGCACATACAGGCCAACCATCACCAGCAGGGCGCTGAGCAGGAACGGAATGCGCCAGCCCCAACGGCTGAATTGCTCGTCGCTGAGGGTCATGGCCAGCGTGAGGAACAAGCCGTTGGCGGCGAGAAAACCAATGGATGGGCCGAGTTGCGGAAACATGCCGAACCACGCGCGCTTGCCTTTCGGTGCGTTTTCGGTGGCCAGCAGGGCGGCACCGCCCCATTCGCCGCCCAGTCCAAGACCCTGACCGAAACGCAGCACACACAGCAGAATGGGCGCCCAGGCCCCGATGCTGTCGTAACCCGGCAGCACGCCGATCAGCGTCGTACAAACACCCATCAGCAGCAGCGAAGCGACCAGTGTCGACTTACGCCCGATTCGGTCACCGAAGTGGCCAAACAACGCCGAACCCAGCGGTCGGGCGAGGAAAGCGATGCCGAAGGTGAGGAAGGCTGACAACATCTGTGCGGTGCCGGAGGTCTGCGGAAAGAACACCGGCCCGATCACCAGTGCGGCAGCCGTGGCGTAAACGTAGAAGTCGTAGAACTCGATGGCGGTGCCGATGAAACTCGCCGTCGCCACGCGGGTGGCGGAATTGGTCGGTTGGGCAGGCGCGGTGTCGCTGTAAGCGGTACGGGTCGTCATGCGGTGATCCCTGACAGTCATGAGCTCCGGTGGAGCGAATTATTATGGTCGAGCACCCTGGGATGTGGGATGAGGCGCGAGCGCTGTTTCAGGTAGGAACAGTCGCCGGGGTGATGCGCAAAAGGTCGAGACCTGTGCAGTGCCGGGTAAGCACATGGGTCGTCGGCGCTTGGGTAAGCGGCTCGATTATAGGAAGGGGGCTAACGATTGAACAAGCGCAAAAAAATGCGCGATAGGCGCTCTCGCCGGCTGCGATCTGTTGATCTTTATCGGGTCGGCAAAAGCGCAGGGGTAGAAGTGGTATGCCAGATCAACACCTTGCTCACCCGGTTCTCTTCAGTCTCAAGAATTTCCAGTCGATAGCGCCCGATCTTCAAGCAAACCGCGCTCTCAGGAATGGTTTCCAGCGCTTCGGTCACCAAGCCGTTGAGGGTTTTCGGGCCATCGCTGGGCAAATGCCAGCCCAGGCATTTGTTGAGTTCCCGGATGGAGGCCGTGCCGTCGATCACCATGCGGCCATCGGCCTGCGGGTGAATATGCGGATTGTCGAGGCTGTGCTCGCTTTCGAATTCGCCGACGATCTCTTCGAGAATGTCTTCCAGCGTGACGATGCCGAGCACTTCGCCGTACTCGTCCACCACCATGCCCAGGCGACGTTGCTGCTTGTGGAAATTGAGCAGTTGCAGTTGCAGTGGCGTGCTTTCCGGCACGAAGTACGGCTCGTAACTGGCCGCCAGCAGGGCTTCGCGGGTCAGGCTGTCGTTGTTCAGCAGGTGGCTGATCTGCCGGGTATTGAGCACTGCTTCGACCTGATTGATGTCGCTGTGGAACACCGGCAGGCGTGTGCGTTTGTTGTGGCGCAGTTGTTCGATGATCTCTTCGATCGGATCGTCGAGGTTGATACCGTCGACGTCACTGCGTGGCACCAGAATGTCGTTGACCGTAATGTTGTCCAGCGCGTGGATACCCGACGTCGGGTGCGTACGAGCCGGATGTTCGGGATCGTCGTGACGATCGGCCGGTGCATCGTCTTCACTCTGCTGCACCACTTGGGGTTTGCGCACGAACGGACTCAGCAGCAAATGGCTGATGCGACTGAAAAGCCAGGCAAACGGATAAACAATTTTCAGCGGCACGGCCAATAGCGTGTTGCCGAGGGTCAGCACGGCTTCCGGATAACGCCGGGCGACGGTGCGTGGGAAATAATCGGCGAAGACCAGCAAGATGGCGCCCGCACCGAGGCATGCCGCCCAAGGGCCGTTTTCTTCACAGAGGAAAATCGCCAGCAACGTCGCGATCACGACCGCGAGCGCACGGCAGAGGGTGTTGCACAGAATCAGGCTGTCGAGCGGGAAGCTCAGCTTCGCCAGCGGTTTATCGCTGGCGCGCGAGGCGGTGCGTTGTGCGAGCAGGTGTTGCTGCGCGATTTCGACGGCGGTAAACAGCCCCGACCATAAAATCAGCAGGACAAATACCGCAAGCATCGGCCCTATGGGCAAACCGTCCATTTATGCCGCCCGTCAGATATGCAGGATGTATTCACGAACCAGTTTGCTGCCGAAATACGCCAACATCAGCAGACAGAAACCGGCGAGCGTCCAGCGAATCGCTTTGTGTCCGCGCCAGCCGAGACGGTTGCGGCCCCAAAGCAGCACGCTGAACACCACCCAGGCCAGACACGCCAGCAGCGTTTTGTGAACCAGATGCTGGGCGAACAGGTTCTCGACGAACAGCCAGCCGGAGATCAACGACAGCGAGAGCAGCGTCCAGCCGGCCCAAAGGAAACCGAACAGCAGGCTTTCCATGGTTTGTAGTGGCGGGAAGTTCTTGATCAGGCCGGAGGGATGCTTGTGCTTGAGTTGGTGGTCTTGCACCAGCACCAACAAGGACTGGAACACCGCGATGGTGAACATGCCGTAGGCGAGGATCGACAACAGGATGTGGGCGAGAATGCCCGGCTCCTCATCAATGATCTGCACGGTGCCGGCCGGCGCGAACTGCGCCAGCAACACCGTGATCGCACCCAGCGGGAACAGCAGGACCAGCAGGTTCTCCACCGGGATTCGCGAACAGGCAATCAGGGTCAGGGCGATCACCGCCGCCGCGATCAGGCTGGAGGCGCTGAAAAAGTCCAGGCCCAGGCCGATCGGGGTCAGCAGGTGAGTGAGCAGGCTGGCGCTATGGGCCAGCACGGCGATGACGCCGAGCGTAACCAGCAGGCGCTTGTTCGCCTTGGCGCCGGTGGCCAGACGGGTGCTCTGATAAAGGGTCGCAGCGGCATATATAAGGGCGGCGGCGAGGGTGGTCAGCAAACTGGGTGACAAGGGGAGCATAAATCCTGATCGGTAAGCCCGAAAGGGGCTGAGTTTGGCATAGAACCGCCATGGCACGAAAGACTCAGGAAGCTGACAGCGAGGTGTCCGCCAGACGCAGTCTTCGCTATAATCCGCGACCTGCCCACGCCGCAGGCTCGCCGAGCACATGTTGATTCCGGTCTGGGCCGCCATTATCCCGGTCTACACAGGGCCTGAAAGGATCGCGCAATGTTTGAAAACTTAACCGACCGTCTCTCGCAGACGCTGCGCCATGTCACCGGCAAGGCGAAGCTGACCGAAGACAATATCAAAGACACCCTGCGTGAAGTGCGCATGGCGTTGCTCGAAGCCGACGTCGCCCTGCCGGTGGTCAAGGACTTCGTCAATTCGGTCAAGGAGCGCGCTGTCGGCACCGAGGTGTCGCGCAGCCTGACGCCGGGCCAGGCATTCGTGAAGATCGTCCAGGCTGAACTCGAAAGCCTGATGGGCGCGGCGAACGAGGACTTGAACCTCAGCGCCGTACCGCCAGCCGTCGTGCTGATGGCCGGTCTGCAGGGCGCCGGTAAAACCACCACCGCCGGCAAACTGGCGCGCTTCCTCAAAGAGCGCAAAAAGAAGTCGGTCATGGTCGTGTCGGCGGACGTTTATCGTCCTGCGGCTATTAAACAGCTGGAAACCCTGGCGAACGACATCGGCGTGACGTTCTTCCCGTCCGATCTGAGCCAGAAGCCGGTCGACATCGCCAACGCGGCTATTAAAGAAGCAAAACTGAAATTCATCGACGTGGTCATCGTCGATACCGCCG
>NZ_JBIUWM010000046.1:47164-49329 GCF_044743445.1 Pseudomonas sp. NPDC087615
GCCACACGCAACCCCCACCTCCAGCGCCGTGCTCACCGCCGATACCGCCGGTCGTCTGCCCCCCGACGCAGAGCGGCTGGGCGAGATCAAGGCGCTGCACGCCGCGATCAACCCGGTCGAAACCCTGTTCGTGGTCGATGCCATGACCGGGCAGGACGCGGCCAACACGGCCAAGGCCTTCGGTGATGCGCTGCCGCTGACCGGTGTGATCCTGACCAAGGTCGACGGCGACGCGCGTGGCGGTGCCGCCCTGTCGGTGCGAGCGATCACCGGCAAACCGATCAAGTTCATCGGTATGGGCGAGAAGAGCGAAGCGCTCGAGCCGTTCCATCCCGAGCGTATTGCTTCGCGGATCCTCGGTATGGGTGACGTGCTCAGCCTGATCGAACAGGCTGAGCAGACCCTCGACAAGGAAAAGGCCGACAAACTGGCCAAGAAGCTGAAGAAGGGCAAGGGCTTCGACCTCGAAGACTTCCGTGATCAGTTGCAACAGATGAAGAACATGGGCGGCCTTGGCGGCCTCATGGACAAACTGCCGAGCATCGGCGGCGTCAACCTGTCTCAGATGGGCAATGCCCAGAATGCCGCAGAGAAGCAATTCAAACAGATGGAAGCCATCATCAGCTCCATGACCCCGGCCGAGCGCCGCGACCCTGAGTTGATCAGCGGCTCGCGCAAGCGCCGGATCGCTATGGGTTCGGGCACTCAGGTGCAGGACATCGGCCGCTTGATCAAGCAGCACAAGCAGATGCAGAAGATGATGAAAAAATTCACCGCCAAAGGCGGAATGGCAAAAATGATGCGCGGCATGGGCGGTATGTTGCCCGGCGGCGGCATGCCGAAAATGTAAGATGTCCCGTCTGCCACTCGCCGAAAGTGAGCGACATGGGTGAGACAGGACACTAAACTTCGCCGGTCGTCGCACCGGCGCAAACCCCGCAAGGATGCGGGATCAACAGCAAACCCGCACTCGGCGGGAGCTGACTGGCCGTTTTCATCGACGGCTCTATATGCAAATCTGCACGGCATGCCATAGGCGCCGGAAAAAGTCATTTGCAAAAGTCCGGATATTCCTTAGAATATGCGGCCTTTCGGGCACCCATGCCCGCTGTGCATTTAGATTTGCAGCACCGACTACAGTAACGATGTTCAAATGCTAACAATCCTTCTTGCCCTTGGCGGCTCAAAAAAGCGCCCGTTTTACCACCTGACCGTAACCGACTCCCGCAACCCGCGTGACGGTTCCCACAAAGAACAGGTTGGTTTCTTCAACCCTGTTGCCCGTGGTCAGGAAACTCGTCTGTCCGTGAACCAAGAGCGCGTAGCCTACTGGCTGAGCGTTGGTGCACAACCTTCTGAGCGCGTTGCTCAGTTGTTGAAGGAATCTGCCAAGGCTGCGGCCTGAGCAATATGAACGCGACGCCTGCTGTTGCCGATGATTTGATCGTTATTGGCAAAATTTATTCTGTTCACGGCGTTCGCGGCGAAGTGAAGGTTTATTCCTTTACTGATCCGACTGAAAACCTGTTGCAGTACAAAACCTGGACGCTCAAGCGCGAAGGCAATGTCAAACAGGTCGAGCTGGTCAGTGGACGCGGGAGCGATAAGTTCCTGGTCGCAAAGCTCAAGGGTCTTGATGATCGTGAAGAAGCTCGTCTTCTGGCCGGTTATGAGATCTGCGTGCCGCGCAACCTGTTCGCTGAATTGACCGAAGGCGAGTACTACTGGTACCAGCTGGAAGGTCTGAAGGTCATCGATCAACTGGGGCAATTGCTCGGGAAAGTCGATCATCTTCTGGAAACCGGCGCCAATGATGTAATGGTAGTCAAGCCTTGCGCTGGCAGCCTGGATGATCGCGAACGCCTGTTGCCCTATACGGAGCAATGCGTGTTGGCAGTCGACCTCGCCGCGGGTGAGATGAAGGTGGATTGGGACGCGGACTTCTAAGCGTGGCTAACTTGCGCGTAGAAGTGATCAGTTTGTTTCCCGAGATGTTTTGCGCCATCGGCGACTACGGCATCACCAGTCGAGCGGTCAAACAGGGGCTCTTGCAGCTGACCTGTTGGAACCCGCGGGATTACACGACGGATCGGCATCACACTGTGGACGATCGCCCGTTTGGCGGTGGTCCGGGCATGGTGATGAAGATCAAGCCCCTGGAGGAT
>NZ_JBIUWM010000047.1:0-49250 GCF_044743445.1 Pseudomonas sp. NPDC087615
TAAGCTTCATTTGGTGATTACGACGACGTAACTTGATGATGCGTAATTGATCGTGAGGTCCTTGGGAGATCACTTCAGCCACAACAGTAGCGCCAGCAACAACTGGAGCGCCGATGTTTACGTCGTCGCCATTGGCAACCAACAGAACGCGATCAAAGGTAACGGATTCGCCGGTAGCGACTTCCAGTTTTTCGATCTTCAGGTATTCACCTGGGGCGACTTTGTACTGCTTGCCGCCAGTAACGATTACTGCATAAGACATGGTATTTCTCCGATAATCCTGCTCACCCAGCTCTTTATAAGAAGAGGTATTGGCTGGCATGGCTGCATGGGGCTGGAAGGCCCGCTTGCAATTGCGTAAGGCAGGTGCTGCCCAGGAAGTTCAGGGTGCGCGATTGTACGCAAGGCGCAGCAGGCTTGCAAGTAGCCGTCCATCGCGCCTTGACAGGTCTGGATGGGGGTCCTAGCATGCCGCGCAACCCTTCTGGAGCGACTCTCGCTGATGCAACCCCAAGCTTTCTACCGCGCGGTGGCGGACGATTTTAGCGCCGTCGACGGCATCATCAAGAAGCAGCTGACTTCCCGCGTACCGCTGGTATCGAAAATCGGCGACTACATCACGTCGGCCGGCGGCAAGCGTCTGCGTCCTTTATTGGTGTTGCTGTGTGGCAAGGCATTGGGTCGCGAAGGCGACGATATGCGTCTGCTGGCCGCCACCATCGAATTCCTGCACACCGCTACCCTGCTGCATGACGACGTGGTCGACATGTCCGGCATGCGCCGTGGCCGCTCGACCGCCAACGCCATGTGGGGCAATGCCCCGAGCGTGCTGGTCGGCGACTTCCTGTACTCGCGCTCGTTCGAAATGATGGTCGAACTGGGCTCGATGCAGGTGATGAAGATCCTGTCTCAGGCCACGCGCATCATCGCCGAAGGCGAAGTGCTGCAACTGTCCAAGGTGCGCGACGCCAGTACCACCGAAGAAACCTACATGGAAGTCATTCGCGGCAAAACCGCAATGCTCTTCGAAGCCTCGACCCACAGCGCCGCCGCGCTGGCCGGCGCCAGCGCCGAGCAGAGCGAAGCCCTGCGTACTTTCGGTGATCATCTGGGCGTGGCATTCCAACTGGTCGACGACTTGCTCGATTACAAGGGCGACGCTGAAACCCTGGGCAAGAACGTCGGTGACGATCTGGCCGAAGGCAAGCCGACCCTGCCGCTGATCTACACCATGCGCGAAGGCACGCCTGAGCAGGCTGCACTGGTGCGCCAGGCGATCCAGAAAGGCGGAATCGAAGATCTGGAAAGCATCCGCGCTGCCGTGGAAGCCTCCGGCTCGCTGGAGTACACCGCGCAACTGGCCCGCGATTATGTGGCCCGCGCGATCAAGTGCCTCGACGCACTGCCAGCCAGCGAATACCGCGACGCGCTGGTTGAACTGAGCGAGTTTGCGGTCGCCCGCACACACTGATCGCCACGTAATCAAAGAGCCGCAGCCTTCCTTCGAAGCCTGCGGCTTTTTGTTGCCTGCCCTATCTCGGTTAAAACCTTATACAATGTGCGACTTTTAGCGAACCACATCCCTCAAGGAGCCTTAGTGAGCACGTTGCCACCCTGCCCGAAATGCAATTCCGAATACACCTACGAAGACGGCACTCAACTGGTTTGCCCCGAGTGTGCCCATGAATGGTCGGCCAGCGGCGATACCGAAGTGGCCTCTGATGATGCCGTGAAGAAAGATTCGGTCGGCAACGTCCTGCAGGACGGCGACACCATCACCGTGATCAAGGACTTGAAGGTCAAGGGCACCTCGCTGGTGGTCAAGGTCGGCACCAAGGTCAAGAACATCCGCCTGTGCGATGGCGACCATGACATCGACTGCAAGATCGACGGCATTGGCCCGATGAAGCTCAAATCCGAGTTCGTCAGAAAAGTCTGAATCCGCTGTCATCCATCCCGCGCCAGCCGTGGGATGGAGTCTCTCCCTCCCCGCCCTGCCCCAATAAATCCAAGCAGTAGCCATACGCCAGCCGTTTTGACCTTACGCAACCTTTACCCGGAAAAAACCAGAAACGGCCAATAGACCCTTGCTATTTGACGAATAAGAATTATTCTCATTGAAAACCTACAAGGAGATGAGAACCATGACTTATTTGATCGACGCTTGGCTGGATCGCCCACATCCGTACCTCAGAATTCTGCATCGGGAAACCGGTGAAGTTTGTGCAGTGCTTGAGGAGGAAGCCCTGCATGAGTTGCAGGATCAGGGTGATCTGGATGTCAGCAGCCTGAACTCCAGCGAGCCGCTGGTATTAAAGGAGCTGGTGCGTAATCTGTTCCTGTTCTGCTACGCCCGGGCCTTGCGCCCGACCGGTGAGATGCACAACAAGATTGAAGTATGAAACGCGATAAAACCGTGGGAGCGAGCTTGCCCGCGAAAATGGAGTCTCAGGCAACACCAGGTGTACTCAAAGAACGCCTTCGCGAGCAAGCCCGCTCCCACATTAGCTTGTCATAAGGACAGGCCAGGTCTTACAGAACGTCCAGCAACTCGACATCGAATACCAGAACGCTGTGCGGCGGGATGCTGCCAACGCCTTGAGCGCCGTAAGCCAGTTCGCTCGGCACGTACAGACGCCATTTGCTGCCGGCATTCATCAGTTGCAGGGCTTCGGTCCAACCGGCGATCACGCCGCCGACCGGGAATTCGGCTGGCTGGCCACGCTCGTAAGAGCTGTCGAACACAGTGCCGTCGATCAGCGTGCCGTGGTAGTGAGTACGCACTTGATCTTCACGGGATGGCTTGGCGCCTTCACCCTGAGTCAGTACTTCAAATTGCAGGCCGGAAGCCAGAGTGGTGATGCCGTCGCGCTTGGCGTTTTCAGCCAGGAACGCCAGGCCTTCGCCAGCAGCCGCTTCAGCTTTTGCAGCCGCTTCGGCTTGCATGATTTCGCGGATGACCTTGAAGCTGGCGGACATTTCTTCCTGACCCACACGGCTTGGCTTACCGGCGAATGCGTCGGTCAGACCGGCCAGGATGGCATCCAGGCTAACGCCCGGTGGCGGGTTGTCACGCAGCTGGTCACCCAGCTGACGGCCGATGCCGTAGCTGACGCGAGTTTCGTCGGTGGACAGATTTACTTCGGACATGACACTGCTCCGCTGTGCGGACGGCCACAAGACTTGCCGTGCGTGCACAGCGCGTCCCGGCGCGCCCGGAACCAAAAGGGCGAGCAGACTAGCACAGATGCTCAGACGATGGGACGCAGCGCCTACAGGACCGAGCGCCAGGCGATCGGCAGCTTCAGGCTTTCCTCGCCACTGGCGCCAAGGCCACACATTTCATCGTGTACCGAGGTGTGTACGAGGTTGAACGGCAACACCGGGAAGTTATGCAACACATCCCGCGCATGCTCCACCGATCGCAGTGTCAGCAGGTTGCCCTTGAGATCACTCAACGGGTACGCCGCCCCATGCATCCGCGCTTCGAGCAGATAGATCCCGCCCTCCATGGAGATCAGGTTCAGCTCATCGACCTTGTTGGCGATGGCATACACATTCAACTCTTGCAGGTTCATGAACACACCTCACGCAGCGGCGAGCCAAGACCTCTACAGGGTTAGTCCCGCACGCACCAAAGCACAAGCCACAAACGGCACCGCCCGTCTGTTTCGCAACAGACGGGCGGTTTCTTGCAGCGCTCAAACCTTGATCAGTGCTTGGTGACCTTGTCGAGATAGCCCATGGCGAACGCCGAGACGACAAACGTCATGTGGATGATCACGTACCACATCAGATGTTCGGGATCGACGTTCCTGGCGTCCATGAAGATCCGTAGCAAGTGGATCGAGGAGATCGCCACGATCGAGGCCGCCACTTTCATCTTCAGCGAGGAAGAGTCCATGGTTCCGAGCCAGCTGAGTTTTTCCTTGCCTTCGTCGATGTCCAGTTCAGAGACGAAATTCTCGTAGCCGGAAATCATCACCATCACCAACAGGCCGCCCACCAGCGCCATGTCGATCAGCGACAGCAGTACCAGAATCAACTCCGATTCGGCCATCGAGAACACGTTGGGCAGGATATGGATGACTTCCTGAAAAAATTTCAACGCCAAAGCCAGCAGCCCGAGGGACAACCCGATATAGATCGGCGCCAGCAGCCAGCGCGAGGCGTACATTGCGTTTTCGATAAAGCGTTCCATTGAATCTCACACAAGGGGCTGGAAAATGGCGGCGAGTATACCAGCCACCGAAGACAGCCAGAAACTGCCCGCAAGTCCGGCACCTGCGTGTGTGTGCCAAAGTTTTTCTGCTAGTGTCCAAACCAATGACAGCCCCGTGACAGTGGACAGGACGCGTTGAAATGGATGTGCGATTGCCGATAACGATTGCCGGAATGTGCCTTGTGCTACTGATCAGTGGTTGCTCGCCCGGCGACGAGAAACACGCGGTCAGCCTTGAGGAAAAAACTGCAACGTTCGAACAGTCTCTCGACGCCATCACTGATCCGAAACTCAAGGACGCCGTCACCGAGCTCGGCGGCTCGCTGCTGTTGCTTGAGCGCGCACAGCTCAAACTCGAAGGCAATCCACTGCGCACCGAATATGGCGAGGACGCCCTCGGCGTGCTCAAGCACTACCCTACCCCGCAGACGCTGGTCGATACCTTCATCAATGGCCTGTTCGTGTTGCACAAGGACGCCAGTTCCGATTACCTCACCGACCTGCAACCGGTATTCCCGTTCAACCTCAACATTCCCGGCGGCTTCCTGTTTCCCCATCGTGTGGAATGGCAATCGGTGACGTTGAGTAACAAACGCGTCATCCCCTACCAGCCCGAGTGGTCGGAAACCGATCCCGGCATACAGCTCAGCCCGTCCAGTTCCAACGTCACCAACCCCGATGACCTGACCGTAACCTACCCGTTCATCGAAGGTCTGGATGTGGACAAGAAAAGTCAGCCGCAACCGGTGAGCCTGCAGGGCAAGGTTGAAGTCATCGCGCCGCGACGGCTGTGCAGTTTCGACCTGACGCAAAAGGACGTCGGCCAGACCCGCACCAACGACAACCTGAGCGTCAAACTGCTGAAGCTTGAAAAGAACTACGCCGAAGTTGAATTCAGCAACAACCTGCCCTTACCAGCGGAAGTCGCCGATTCGCAACTCAATCCGCTGATCGTTCAGGCCCGCGACGCCACCGGGCAATACCTGGTCCGCGCCGGTTCAATCAATGAAGGCCCGGAACAAGTAGCCTTCTACGAAAAACAACTGACGCACCTGCAACAACAGAAAACCTGGAGCGACACGCTGGAAAAGCAGCTCAGCGCCGATCAGCAAGCCTTCGAGCAACAACACCCGCAGCGCTATAGCAAGGTCTATTTCAACGGCCCGATCGAGACGCTGGAAGTCCGCGTGCTGGACTTCTCATCCGCCACCGTCACCCGCCAGTCGCTCGATCTCCCCATTCGCGCCTTTCATCAGCACACCACGGACAAAGCCATCCAGCCGCTGGTTCTGCCGGTGGTGGTGTATGACGATCTGGCCGCGAACTGGCTCAAGGGCGCGAGCCTGACTGAAGAACAGTTGAAAGCCGGCATCCGTGTCCATCAATCCGTGGAAGACCCCAGCGCCGCACGCATCGAGTTTTCCCATCGCCGCACCTTCAACGACGAGTTGCTCGGCGACGACTTCAACCCCGGCGAAAGCCCGGTGACGTTCTTCACCGAGAAACACAACGGCAAACTCGATGAGCCGATCGAACTGCCGCCCGAGGCCTATCAGGTCGATCCGCTGCGAGCGACGATCACTTACGATCTGAATCTGTTCCCGCAAACCCCAGCGATAGCCGTAGGCTCGATGCCGTTGTTTCTGGCAACGGTGGCCAAGCAAGCGTACGACGCCAAGTCCTTGCCCAAGGGTCTGGAGATCAAGAACAACGCGCTTGTGGTAGACCTGAAACGGATTCCGGCCAACGAATGGCGCTTCTTCGTCAAGGACGACAGCGGCAACTATCTCAAGCAGATTCTCTCGGTCAGCCACGATGCGAGCGCAGAGGGCCCGGCGTTGTTCGGCGTGCATTACTTCTATGGCCGCCCAACCCACGTGGAAACCTATCAGCGAACTGACCTCACCACCCTGCAATACGGCTTCGAGGTCAAACTCGACCCAGCGCAGTTGACCGACCCTGCGCTCTAACTGTTGAGACTCCGTCCGCGCCCCCCGTTGATCTGCCGAAGCTGGGCTTGCAGGTGCAGGCTCCAGATCTGCGGATCATCGGCCAGCTCATAGCCGTGCAGCGTCAGACTTTCGACGATGGTGTCGAGGATCGACTCGGCGGCGACTGGCCCGTGGAAAGGGCCCTGGGCTTTGATAGCGGAAGGTTGTTCACCGGCCATGCCGGCAGCGAAGAGCAGCGTCCACATGCCGGTATCGCCGGCCAACGGTTTGATGGCGCATTCGATACGGGTCACGAGACCCAGGCATTGACGGGTGAGGCAGAGGTTGCGCGACATGGCGGCGACCCTCGGTGAAGCCGGTATTCAGCCCTCACGGGAGGACTGGCTCGATCCAGTGATACTGTCGATATCCTTGAGCTGAGAATAGAAGAAAAGTTCGCCGCGCAAGCCGCACGAAACCAGAATGCGCCGAATGGTCATAGTGTGAATATTGGCGTCAGAGTAGTGGCACTTTCTATTGGATTCACCCTGAAAAATGTGGGAGGGGGCTTACTCCCGAAGGCAGTGTGTCAGGCAACAGATTCGTTGGCTGATACTCCGCCTTCGGGAGCAAGCCCCCTCCCACTGTTTTGATGCAATTGCAGTTTTTGACCCGGTTAAGGTTTACGCCGGCTTGGCTTCTACCAACGCCTCTTGCGCCAGCTCCTTCTCAGCCTCCTTCAAATCCTCTTCGCTGATCATCTCGGCAATCACCCGCAGACGCTCAACCACCCGCGCATTGACGCTGCCTTCAGGGAACTGACCGTCAGCATCCGGTTCACCGGCCGGCTCGCCAACCAGCAGGCTCAGCGCCTCGTCGGCCTGCCGCACCGCGTAAACGTGGAACTGCCCGGCGCGCACCGCCGCCAATACTTTTTCGTCGAGCATCAAGGTGGCGACGTTGGCCTGCGGAATGATCGCCCCCTGCTCGCCGGTCAGCCCACGTGCCTCGCAGAGGCGGAAGAAGCCTTCGATCTTCTCGTTGACCCCGCCAACTGCCTGCACTTCACCGAACTGGTTGATGGAGCCGGTGATCGCAAAGCATTGCTTGAGCGGTGTTTTCGACAGCGCCGAAATCAACGTGCAGGCCTCGCCCAACGAAGCACTGTCGCCATCGACGTAACCGTAGGACTGCTCAAGCGCGATGCTCGCGGAAATCGCCAACGGGAATTCCTGCGCATAACGACTGCCCAGATAGCCGGTGAGGATCATCACGCCTTTGGAGTGAATTGGCTGACCGAGGTTGACCTCACGCTCGATGTCAACGATCCCGCTGCCGCCCGGATACACCGTGGCGGAAATCCGCGCCGGCACACCGAACGCCGAGTCGCCGACTTCGAGCACGGTCAGACCGTTGCACTTGCCGACCGCCGCACCGTCGGTATCGATCAGGATGATCCCGGCGAGCATGTCGTCGAGAATCCGCGCCGACACACGCCCGGTGCGAGTGGCCTTGGCTTTCAGCGCACGCTCGATATGCCCGGCATCGGTCATTTCATCGCCGGCCAGATGACGGATGAAATCCGCCTCGCTGACCAACTGGAACAGATCACCGATACGCGCCGACAAGCGCCCCTGATGCTCGGCCAGACGGGCGCTGTACGTCGCCAGACGCGCGACCGCATCGGCGGTCAAAGGCGCCATGCCTTCTTCAGAAGTGCGGGTTTTGAGCAACTGGGCGAATTGCTCCAGGCTCTCGTCGACCATCGGAATGTCTTCGTCGAAGTCGACCAGAACGCGGAACATCTCCTGGAAGTCCGGATCGAGGTCTTGCAGCGTGTAATACAGCGAACGTGCGCCGATGATGATGACTTTGACCTGCAACGGGATGTGCTGCGGGTTGAGGGTCACGGTGGCGAAGCGGCCCATCTCGCCCAGCGGCGATTCCATTTTCAGCTTGCGCGATTGCAGGGCGCGCTTGAGCGCATCCCACACGAATGGCTCGCTGAGCATTTTTTCCGCTTCAAGAATCAGGAAGCCGCCGTTGGCGCGGTGCAGCGCGCCTGGACGCAACTGGCGATAGGTGGTGTAGAGCGCGCCCTGATCGGTGGTGTACTCGATGCGACCGAACAGGTTTTCGTAAGTCGGGTGCGGCTCGAATACCACTGGCGCGCCGCCGCTGGCCGGATGCCCAACCATCAGACTTGGTGCGTATTGCTCTTCCAGCAGTTTGCGCGCAACGGCGTCAGTCTTGCTGTCATCGACCAGTTGCTCGACCACGGTTTTGAGCAGGTACACCTGCATCGCTTGCAGGTAACCGCAGACGGCGGCGTTCTCCGCGTACTTCTCCGACAGGGGCGACAGCAGCGGCTGCAAGGCCAGGGTGATGGTTTCTTCGTTGAGCTGACGCAGTTGGTTATTCGACTCACGCTTCCACTGCGGCAGGCTGGCGAGTTCTTCGTTCAGACGTTCTTCGAGACCGGAGATGTCATCGTGAAAACGTTCGCGATCCGTTTCCGGCAATTGCGAAAACTCAGCCTCATCCAGCGCCTTGCCGTCGAGCATCGGCGTGAAGGCGATGTTGCTGCTGTCGCGGTACAGGGCGACGTCTTTTTCCAGGGCCAGACGCTCGATGATATCGAGGGCCTTGTCGTAGCGCCGGTTGAAAGCGCGGTCGATGGCGCTTTTCTTTTGCTGGTAGGACGGATGTTCGAACACGGCCGGGAAGGTCGCCAGCAGATTGTCGATCAAGCCGTTGATGTCACCGATAAACGAGCCGGCCGTACCCGAAGGCAACTCAAGAACGCGAGGCTCGCGAGGTTCGTCGAAATTATTGACATAGACCCAGTCCGCCGGGGTCTGCAGGCGTTTGCCTTCGGCTTTCAGGTAGCGTTTGACGAACGAGAAGCGACCGGTGCCGGGCTCGCCCATGACGAATACGTTGTAACCGGGGCGCGGCATGGCCACACCGAACTGCAAGGCTTCGACCGCACGTTCCTGGCCGAGTACACCGCGAAAGGGCTCCAGATCATTGGTGGTAGTGAAGCTGAACTGTTCAGCGGAAAACGGACGGGTCAGCGCTTCGGGCGCTATACGCAGGCTGGCAGCAACAGGATCAGGCATCGGGCTTCCTTAACAATCAGGCGGGGCAGATAGCGGCATTCTGGCGCCGCCCGTGCCCCACTGGCAAGGCGCGCCCTATGACAAAGCATAGACAAACGGTCGGCCCCACCCCCGCCCCCGTGAAATCGGGGTTATCGCCAAATCTTTTGTAAAAACTCACGGAACCCCAGGAACGTGCCTAAACTCCAAACTGCGCGGCTGGAACTAATACCGGCCCACTGGCGCTTTCAGGATCTGTTCTGTACAGAGCTTGGGGGCCAGAACCCTGTCCATTGGTATGCACACAAAGAGAACAAAGCTATGAAACGGATTCTTCTCGGTACTCTCTTCACCGCTGTATCCATCAACGCAATGGCGCAAGCCCCGGGCGGCCCGGATTGCGGTTGGGGCAACATGCTGTTCGAAGGTCAGCGTGGCACCCCGGCTCACTTCCTGGCCTCCACCACCAACGGCACTTCCGGTAATGCCACGTTCGGTATGACGTCCGGCACCAACGGTTGCTCGACCAACGCGTCGCTGACCTACGGCGGCAAATCCTGGATTGCCATGAATGGCATGATGAACGAGCTGTCCGAAGACATGGCAAAAGGCAACGGCGAAGCGCTGACGACCTATGCCGTGGTCCTGGGCGTGGCGCCGCAAGACCGCGCGCGCTTCGCTGCCGTCACTCACGAGCACTTCCAGCAGATCTTCAGCAAGGCTGACGTGACCGCTGAAGACGTGCATACCAACACCCTGGCCGTTCTGAAGTCAGACCCACGTCTGGCCAAGTACGCCACTCAGGCTTAAGCTCGACCCCACCCGCTTCTTTCGGGAAGCGGGTTTTGTTTTTTCGGCCCGTCCCTCTTTGGGTCTTTTTTTCTTTCCTGTTTAAGTTGCCGACTATGCTCAAACGCCTTGCCTGGCTGGCGCTCTGTGTCTGCGCCCCGCTGTCCGCCGCGCCAAACATCGACCCTCAACGTTTGCAGCAACTGGCCAATGACCGCTTCTGGATTTCCCTCGGCCACTACGAAACCGCCAAGCTCGGCGGCTGGCGCAGCTATGTCAGCGACAAGAAGTTCTTTCTCGCGCCCGATGGCAATGAACATCCCGACCATGAACTGGCCGCCACGGTACAAGCGCTGTACGCCCCGGCCAGCCTCGGCGAGCAGCACGCGCAATGTGTTTACCCGGCCCGCACGCGCTGGCTCAAAACGCAACTCAACCTGAGCGATCTGCCGACGCCTGCGTGTGCCGAGTACAAAAAGTGGTTCAAGGACGTCTCGCCGCACAGCGCGGTGATGATCTTCCCGGCGGCTTATCTCAACAGCCCGTCATCGATGTTCGGCCACACGTTGCTGCGCATCGATCAGGCTGACGTGCAGACCGACAAGACCTCGCTGCTCAGTTACGCCATCAACTTCGGCGCCTACATCGAAGGTTCGGACAACAGCATTCTGTATGCCTGGAAAGGCTTGATGGGGGGCTACCCGGGGCTGTTTGCGCTGGTGCCGTATCAGGAAAAACTCTCCGAATACCGCAGCCTGGAAAACCGCGACTTATGGGAGTACCGGCTCAATCTGACGCAAGAAGAAACCGCGCGCATGGTCGAGCATGTGTGGGAACTCAAGCAGATCCAGTTCGACTATTTCTTCTTCGACGAAAACTGCTCCTACCGCTTGCTCGAATTGCTGCAGGTCGCGCGACCGAGTTTGCGCCTGACCGAACAATTCCCGCTGACGGCAATTCCCACCGACACGGTCAAAGCGGTGAAAGAAGCCGGGTTGGTGGAAAGCATTCAATACCGCCCCTCTCGTGAACGCGAACTGCTCAGTCGCGCCGAGCCTTTGACCGATGACGAACAGGCGTGGGTGCTGAAAGTCAGCGCCGATCAACAGCAACTGCAAGACCCGACATTCAAGGCTCTGCCTCGCGAGCGCCAAGCCCTGATCATCGACGCGGCGTATCGTCTGGAACGCTACCGCGCCAACGGCCAGGAGCGCGATCCGCAACGAGCGCAACGCAGTTTCGAACTGCTGCGGGCAATCAACAAGAACCCCGCACCCGAGCTGGACATTGCGCAACCGGGCCTGCCTGAAGACGGCCACGAATCGCGCACCTGGCAGGCCGGTCTCGGCACCCGTGGTGATCGTGCGTTCGGCGAGTACGGCTTGCGCATGGCCTATCACGACCTCAACGACAACGCCGAAAGTTTCCCGCTCGGCGCGCAGATCGAAATCCTGCAAATGAAGCTGCGCCAGTACGAAGGCAATCACTGGCAATTCCAGCAACTGGATCTGGCGACCATTCGCTCGCTGACGCCGCGCAATGAGCTTTTGCAGCCGCTGTCGTGGCAAGTCACGGGGGGGCTTGAGCGTGTGCCGGGCAAGCATGATGACGAAACCCTGGTCAGCCACGTCAACGGTGGCGGCGGTGGTACGTGGCAGTTGGGCGAAGATGTGCTTGGTTTTGCCCTGGGCACGGTACGTATCGAACACAACAATGACTTCGCCGGTTTCATTGCGCCGGCCGCAGGTTTCAACAGCGGCGTGCTGTGGAAAAACCCGCTGGGCAACCTGAGTCTGGAGGCCAAGGGTGATTACTTCACCAACGGTGAAGTGCGCCGCAGCCTGAGTCTGAATCAGCAGTGGGAATTGTCGCGCAACCTTGGTTTGCGCCTGAGTGCGCAACGCGAGTTCAGTCATCTGGCCACGCCTGAAACCGAAGTCATGCTTGAGGTGAAGTGGTATCACTACTGATCTGAAGCCCAGCAAATAACCCCTGTGGGAGCAAGCCCGCTCCCACAGGGATCTGCGGTGTTCAACGAATTACTCACACACCTTTCACCAATACCCAACGAATCCCCTTCTAGACTTTCCCTATCAGCCGAGAACCGGCGCGGGAGAGTGCGATGTGGCGGTGTGCGGGTTTGCTAGGTCTTTTGCTGTTGCTGGGCGGTTGCCAGACCACTCACGAAGATTTGATCGCCAAAGGTTACCCACCGGCCTTCGCCGACGGTTTTGATGACGGTTGTGTCAGCGGCCGGCAAGCCGCCGGCTCGATCAGCGGCGAATTCCGCAAGAACGTGCCGCGTTACCTCAACGACAACCAATACGCCGAAGGCTGGACCGACGGCTTTCGCCAGTGTCAGGCGATGCTGGAAAACAAGGGGCGCGAAGAGTATCGCAACGAACACTGGGACGAACGCGAACGCGCCTGGCAGCGCCAGAAAGATCAGGACGCCGGGCGGGCTTATCGCTCGCAGTAGGTCGCATCCAGACATCCAGTGAAACCAAATGCCGGTAACCATGGCCCAAACTCTATGAAGAGGAGGACACCATGAGCCGCGCTTTCGTCAACGAAGACAACGCCGCCGCGCAAGCCGATCAGCCCGTCGAACGGCAGGTCAGCACGCAACCCAATTACGTCACGCCGCAGGGGCTAGCCCAGTTGCAGGCGAAAGTCGCCGAGCTGCAAGCCCTGCACGCCGAGCAATCGGCCAAAGGTGAACAGGCTGACAAACAGCGTCTGGCCGATCTTGAACGGGATCTGCGTTACTTCAATCAACGTCTGGGCAGTGCACAAGTCGCCGTCGCCGCGACCTCTACCGACAAGGTGCAGATCGGCAGTTGGGTGACCTATGCCGACGAACACAACACCGAACGCCGCGTGCAACTGGTGGGTGAAGACCAGGCCGACGCCGCCAAAGGCTTGATCAACTGGGGCTCACCACTGGGCCGAGCACTGCTCGGCGCCCAGCTTAACGACGAGGTGCTGTGGCAGCGCCCCGCCGGTGACCAACTGATTGAAGTGATCCGTGTCGAACCGGCGTAAACCACGCCTTGGGCCCACATCGCATCGGCGACCAATGTCGGCCACCTCACCGGCCGCCTACCAAAGCCCTACTAAAAAACCAGGCACAAAAAAGCGGAGCCCGAAGGCTCCGCTTTTTATGCAACTCGCCCAATATCAGGCCAGTTTTTTGTGGCGTACCCGGTGTGGCTGGGCAGCCGCTTCGCCGAGGCGCTTTTTGCGATCGGCTTCGTACTCGGTGTAGTTGCCTTCGAAGAACACCGCTTGGGAGTCGTCTTCGTACGCCAGGATGTGCGTCGCGACGCGGTCAAGGAACCACCGATCGTGAGAGATCACAATGGCGGCGCCCGGGAAGTCCATCCGGTCTTCTTCCAGCGATCGCAGGGTTTCAACGTCGAGGTCGTTGGAAGGTTCGTCGAGCAGCAGGACGTTGCCGCCCTCCTTCAGGGTCAGCGCCAGGTGCAGACGACCGCGCTCACCACCGGACAGGTCCTTGACGAACTTCTGCTGATCGCCGCCCTTGAAGTTGAAGCGACCGACGTAGGTACGCGACGGAATCTCGTAGTTGCCGATGCGGATCTGGTCCGAACCGTCGGAGATCTGCTGGAACACCGTCTTGCTGCCGTCGAGGTCTTCGCGGCTCTGATCGACGCACGCCAGTTGCACGGTTTCGCCGACTTCGATGGAGCCCGAATCCGGCGTTTCCTTGCCCATCAGCATGCGGAACAGGGTCGACTTACCGGCACCGTTACCGCCAATCACGCCGACAATGGCGCCTTTAGGCATGGAGAACGACAGGTTGTCGATCAGCACGCGGTCGCCGTAGCCCTTGGTGACGTTCTTGAACTCGATGACCTTGTCGCCCAGGCGCGGACCGGCCGGGATGTAGATCTCGTTGGTTTCCGAACGCTTCTGGAATTCCTGCGATTGCATTTCTTCGAAGCGTTGCAGACGAGCCTTGGATTTCGACTGGCGGGCCTTGGCGCCTTTGCGCACCCACTCCAGTTCTTCTTTCATGGCTTTTTCGTGAGCCGACTGCTGCTTGGATTCGGCCGCCAGACGATCGGACTTGGCTTCAAGCCAACCCGAATAGTTGCCCTCGTAAGGAATGCCCGCGCCGCGGTCGAGTTCCAGAATCCAGCCAGCGACGTTGTCGAGGAAGTAACGGTCGTGCGTGATCGCAACCACGGTACCCGGGAAGTCGTGCAGGAAGTGCTCCAGCCATGCCACGGAGTCAGCGTCCAAGTGGTTGGTCGGTTCGTCGAGCAGCAGCATGTCCGGGGCGGACAGCAGCAGACGGCACAGGGCCACACGGCGCTTTTCACCACCGGACAGGAATTCGACCTTGGCATCCCACGCCGGCAGACGCAGCGCATCGGCGGCAACTTCCAGTTGGCGATCCAGGTTGTGACCGTCGCTGGCTTGCAGGATGGCTTCGAGCTTGGCCTGTTCAGCCGCCAGTTTGTCGAAGTCGGCATCTTCTTCAGCGTAAGCCGCGTAGACCTCGTCCAGGCGCGCCTGGGCGTTCTTGATCACGCTGACCGCTTCCTCGACCACTTCACGCACGGTCTTGGTGGGGTCAAGTTGTGGCTCTTGCGGCAGATAACCGATGTTCAGGTCCGGCATCGGACGGGCTTCGCCCTCGAACTCGGTGTCGACGCCGGCCATGATTTTCAGCAGCGTGGACTTACCCGAACCGTTGAGGCCGAGTACGCCGATCTTGGCGCCGGGGAAGAACGACAGCGAAATGTTTTTGAGGATTTCCCGCTTCGGCGGAACAACTTTGCCCAGCCGATGCATGGTGAAGACGTATTGAGCCATGGAGAACCTTGGGTCAGTGACAGATGAATGATTGGAGCGCAGGCGATGCCCGGCCAGACCGTGCGCGTCGTTCACTTGATGTTGATCAATGCGTGCGCGCTGAAAAAAGTCTGAGTCTAGGAGCTGGAACGCTCCCGCGTAACGGGCAAAGCTACCTCAATGACCGGTGGCAGTCCAGCCGCACGGGGCTGGCACTTCGCCACGACTCAAGGCATGCTAGCCGCCCTTCGGGCGTCCGGCTTATAGTGCACGTCGCGCCAGTCCAGCCAAACCGCAGGATTACAGCTTGTCCAAAGTCACTCCGCCAGCCTCTGTGAGCAGCTCCCAACCGGCGCCAGGCTCGCCCCTGCGCGGAACATTAAAGGGTGCGCTGGCCACACTCGTGCTCTTGTTGCTGGCGTTGCTGTTCTGGCAATTGCTTGATCAATTGCACGAAACCCAGAAAAACCAGCGCCAATACACCATCGATTACACCGCCGACCTCGCCTCACAGGTCAGCCTGAACATGGCGCTGAACGCGCAAATCGCCCTCAATCTGCTACCGATCGTCGAACAACCGCAATCAACCGACGAACAGCAGGCGCTATTGCGCAAGCTTCAGAAATCGCTGCCGGACCTGCGCAGCCTGGCGTTGCTCAGCCCCTCCGGGAGAATCCTCAGCGACAGCAGTGCCGAAAGCTCCGACGCCGATTACCTTACCGAACTGGTACGCCGCAGCCGCTCCCAAGCGCACTACTTCAGCAATGCCGACGATGGCTCGGTGGTACATCTGTTGTTGCATCAGGCCAGCGGCAACGTTCGTGGTTATTGGGCACTGCGCCTGACCCCGACATTCTTCGACTCGTTGACCAAGCAGAGTGAAACCGGCCTGCGTCCGCTGTGGCTGGTGGAAAACCGCCTCAACCACCAGATCATCAGTCACGACGAAATACTGTCATCCGCCAAGCCAGGCGTGCTGAGTCCCGACGATCTGGCCAACACCGTGCTCACCGTTCCGCTGAGCAGCAGCGATTGGCAGTTGCGCGGGTTATTCGACCGCCAGCGCGTGCTCGAAGAATTGCTGCCCGCGTTCATCGGTAAATGCCTACTGGGCCTGGCCTTCTCGCTGCTGCCAGTGATCGCGCTGTTGAACATGCGTCGCCGTCAGCGCCAGGTCCATGAAGGGCGCCGGCGTTATCAGGACATCTTCGACGGCACCGGCGTCGCCTTGTGCGTGCTGGACCTGTCCGGCCTGAAACAGGTTTTCGACAAGGCGCAGATCCAGAGCAGCGATCAGCTCAAGGCCTGGCTCGACCAGCCGCAACAGCGTCAGCAGTTGTTGCAGGAATTGCGCGTCACCGAAGTCAATCAGGTGGCGCTTCAATTGCTCAACGTCAATTCCTGCGAGGACGCCTGGCAACTGTTGATCGACGGTCATCCGCACCCTCACTGCGCGATCGGCAATCAGGTACTCGACGCCGTACTTCAACAGCAAAGTCAGCTGGAACTGGAAATCAAACTGCCGGACATCAATGGTCGCGATCAACATCTGTGGATGGTTTTACGCCTGCCCCAGGAGCAGCACGACTATAAAGCGGTGATCCTGAGCATCAACGACATCACCAGCCGTAAACTCATCGAGCTGTCGCTACTGGAGCGCGAAGGCTTCTGGTCGGACGTGGTGCGTACCGTGCCGGATCATCTCTACGTGCAAGACGTGATCAGCCAACGGATGATTTTCAGCAACCACCACCTCGGCCAAACGCTGGGCTACAACCGCACCGAGCTGCATCAAATGGGCGAGTATTTCTGGGAAATACTCCTGCACCCGGAAGACGCCGACTATTACCATCGCTCGCGTCAGATGCAGCGACACGCCGGTTACAGCCAATTGCTTCAGTGCCAGTTGCGCTTCCGGCATCGCGACGGCGAATGGCGGCGTTTCGATATTCGTGAACAGGCGCTGGCCCGCGACAAACATGATCAGGTCACGCGGATCATCGGTGTGGCCAAAGACATCACCGAGCAAATTGAGGCCAGCGAATCGCTGCGCGACAGCGAGCAGCGCTACCGCATGCTCGCCGAAAGCATCAGCGACGTGATTTTTTCCACCGACAGCAAGCTCTCGCTGAACTACGTCAGCCCGTCAGTGCAAGCGGTGCTGGGTTACGACGCCGAGTGGATTTTCCAGAACGGCTGGCAATCGACCATCGCCAACCCACAGCAACTGAGCGGCATTTACACCCTGATGGATCGGGTCAGCAAGGCGCTGGACAAACCCGAGCAACTGGCAATGTTACGCAGCCAGGTGCAGACACAAATGTTCTTGTTCGACTGCCTGCGCGCCGATGGCCGCAAGATCCCGATCGAGTTGCGACTGGTGCTGGTGTGGGACGAGCACGGCGCGTTTGAAGGCGTGCTCGGCGTCGGCCGCGACATCAGCCAGCAGCGCCGCGCCGAGAAAGACCTGCGCATGGCGGCCACCGTATTCGAGCATTCGACGTCGGCGATCCTGATCACCGACCCGGCCGGGTACATCGTCCAGGCCAACGAAGCCTTCAGCCGCGTCAGTGGTTATGCGGTCAGCGAAGTGCTCGACCAGTTGCCGAACATGCTCACCGTCGACGAGCAACAGGATGCGCACCTGCGTTACGTGCTCAAGCAACTGCATCAGCACAACACCTGGGAAGGTGAGGTTTGGCTCAAGCGCCGCAATGGCGAGCATTACCCGGCGTGGGTCGGCATCACCGCCGTGCTCGATGACGAGGGCGACCTGGCCAGTTACGTGTGCTTCTTTAGCGACATCAGTGAGCGCAAGGCCAGCGAGCAACGGATTCATCGCCTCGCCTACTACGACGCCCTGACCCACCTGCCGAACCGCACGCTGTTCCAGGATCGTCTGCACACCGCGCTGCAATCGGCGGACCGGCAAAAGTCCTGGGTGGTGTTGATGTTCCTCGACCTCGACCGCTTCAAACCGATCAACGACTCCCTCGGCCACGCCGCCGGCGACCGCATGCTCAAGGACATGGCCACGCGCCTGCTGGCCTGCGTCGACGATGACGACACCGTGGCGCGGATGGGCGGCGACGAATTCACCTTGCTGCTGCAACATCGCTCCAGCCGCGAGATGGCGCTGAACCGCGCGATCCATGTGGCCGAGCAAATTCTTGCGAGTCTGGTGCGACCGTTCGTGCTTGAAGGTCGCGAATTCTTCGTCACCGCCAGTATCGGCATCGCCTTGAGCCCGCAGGATGGCAACGAGCTCAGCCAGTTGATGAAAAACGCCGACACCGCGATGTACCACGCCAAGGAACGCGGCAAGAACAACTTCCAGTTCTATCAGGCCGACATGAACGCCAGTGCGCTTGAGCGCCTGGAGCTGGAAAGCGACCTGCGCCATGCCTTGGAGCAGAACGAATTCGTCCTGTATTACCAGCCGCAATTCAGTGGCGACGGCAAACGCCTGACCGGCGCCGAAGCGCTGCTGCGCTGGCGTCATCCGCGTCGCGGACTGGTGCCGCCGGGAGATTTCATTCCGGTACTGGAAGAACTCGGGCTGGTGGTGGACGTCGGTGATTGGGTGATCGGCGAGGCGTGTCGCCAGCTCAAGACCTGGCACCAGAACCGCGTGCGTGTGCCCAAAGTGTCGGTGAACATCTCGGCGCGGCAATTCTCCGACGGCCAACTTGGCACGCGAATCGCCAATATCCTCAAGGAAACCGGCCTGCCGCCGGCGTGCCTGGAGCTGGAACTGACCGAAAGTATCCTGATGCGCGAAGTCTGCGAGGCGATGCAGATTCTCGACGGGCTGAAAAACCTCGGCCTGAGCATTGCAGTCGATGACTTCGGCACCGGTTACTCATCGCTCAACTACCTCAAGCAGTTCCCGATCGACGTGCTGAAGATCGACCGCACCTTCGTTGACGGGTTGCCGTCCGGCGAGCAGGACGCACAGATTGCCCGGGCGATCATCGCCATGGCCCACAGCCTGAACCTGGCGGTGATCGCCGAAGGTGTGGAAACCCATGAGCAATTGGACTTCCTGCGTGAGCATGGCTGCGATGAGGTGCAGGGGTATCTGTTCGGACGGCCAATGCCGGCGAGCCGGTTTGAAGCGCAGTTCAGTAACGATGCGCTCTTCATGTTCGACTGAAAATCTGTGGCGCGGCCTTCGCGAGCAGGCTCGCTCCCACAAGGATTGATGTCGATCACAAAATCGCAGGCTGGCCTCGGTTAGTGTGGGAGCGAGCCTGCTCGCGAAGGGGCCAGTAAAAGCACCGCACATCTGTCATGAATGCCACTTGTCTGCGACATGATGTCGTTTCATATGCCATCCAAAACCCATTGGGTTAGAATGCCCCCCTTTTCTGCCCCCGATCCTTGAGGACCGCCATGTTCAGCCGTGATTTGACTATTGCCAAGTACGACGCCGATCTTTTTGCCGCCATGGAGCAAGAAGCTCAGCGCCAGGAAGAACACATCGAGCTGATCGCTTCGGAAAACTACACCAGCCCTGCGGTGATGGAGGCTCAAGGCTCGGTACTGACCAACAAGTACGCCGAAGGTTATCCGGGCAAGCGCTACTACGGCGGCTGCGAGTTCGTCGACGTGGTTGAACAACTGGCCATCGACCGCGCCAAAGAACTGTTCGGCGCCGATTACGCCAACGTTCAGCCGCACGCCGGTTCCCAAGCCAACGCCGCTGTCTACCTGGCCCTGCTGCAAGGTGGCGACACCATTCTGGGCATGAGCCTGGCCCACGGCGGTCACCTGACCCACGGCGCCAGCGTTTCCTCCTCCGGCAAGCTGTACAACGCGGTGCAGTACGGCATCGACGCCAACGGCCTGATCGACTACGACGAAGTCGAGCGTCTGGCTGTTGAGCACAAGCCGAAAATGATCGTGGCCGGTTTCTCTGCCTACTCGCAGATTCTGGACTTCCCACGCTTTCGCGCGATCGCTGACAAGGTTGGCGCTTACCTGTTCGTCGACATGGCTCACGTGGCCGGTCTTGTCGCCGCGGGCGTCTACCCGAACCCGGTTCCTTTCGCTGACGTGGTGACCACCACCACCCACAAGACCCTGCGCGGTCCACGTGGCGGCCTGATCCTGGCTCGCGCCAACGCCGACATCGAGAAGAAGCTGAACTCCGCCGTATTCCCGGGCGCCCAAGGCGGCCCGCTGGAGCACGTGATTGCCGCTAAAGCGATCTGCTTCAAGGAAGCGCTGCAGCCTGAGTTCAAGACTTACCAGCAGCAAGTGGTGAAAAACGCCAAAGCCATGGCCGGCGTGTTCATCGAGCGCGGTTTCGACGTGGTCTCCGGCGGTACTGAAAACCACCTGTTCCTGCTGTCGCTGATCAAGCAGGACATCTCCGGTAAAGACGCCGACGCCGCGCTGGGCAAAGCGTTCATCACCGTGAACAAGAACTCCGTGCCTAACGATCCACGCTCGCCATTCGTCACCTCCGGCCTGCGCTTCGGTACTCCGGCTGTGACCACTCGCGGCTTCAAGGAAGCAGAGTGCAAAGAACTGGCCGGCTGGATCTGCGACATCCTGGCTGACCTGAACAACGAAGCGGTGATCGACGCCGTTCGTGAGAAAGTCAAAGCCATCTGCAAGAAACTGCCGGTCTACGGCGCTTAATTGCGACGTTAAACCCGCAGCATGAAGAACCGGCCAGTGATGGCCGGTTTTTTTTCGCCTGCAAAAAAGATTCGAGTCGACAACCGCTCAAGATCGGGGGATTGCGCGCAACTGGTCAGACCGGTCATGCCAATTCGTCATTTTTCACTTGCGATCCGTAAAAAACAGCGCCTAGACTGCGCCTGCACTGGACATACCGGTAAGACCACAATAATTAAGTCCTGAATCTGATGTGCCCAGCACACGGCAGCCAGGACACCGACCAGGATTCCTCCCATGCTCAGATGGTGCTCGCGTTCAATCTTCCTTCAAGTGGTTCTCGGACTGGTGCTCGGCATCGTCTGCGGGCTGACCCTTCCCGAATATTCCGCCCAGCTCAAACCCCTCGGCGACGGTTTCATCAAACTGATCAAGATGCTCATCGGCCTGATCGTGTTCTGCGTGGTGGTCAGCGGCATCAGTGGCGCGGGCGACCTGAAGAAGGTCGGGCGCATCGGCCTCAAGTCAGTCATCTATTTTGAAGTCCTCACCACCATCGCCTTGGTGATCGGCCTGGTGTTTGCGTTCAGCACCGGGATCGGCAGCGGCGCCAATATCCATCTGGAGCAACTGTCCGCCGCGGACATAGGCGACATCGCCGAACGCGGCCAGCACATACACACCACTACGCAGTTCCTGATGGATCTGATCCCGACCTCAGTCATCGGTGCCTTTGCCGACAACAACATTCTGCAAGTGCTGTTGTTCTCGGTGCTGTTCGGCAGCGCATTGAATCTGGTCGGCGAAGCCGCCTCGGGGATCTCACGGCTGATCAACGAGCTGAGCCATGTGATCTTTCGGATCATGGGCATGATCGTGCGTCTGGCGCCGATTGGCGTGTTCGGCGCCATCGCGTTTACCACCAGCAAATATGGCCTGGACTCGCTGCAACATCTGGGCAGTCTGGTCGGTTTGTTCTATCTGACGTGCATTGCCTTTGTCGCTTTGATTCTTGGCTTGGTAATGCGCTTGTCCGGACTGCGCCTGTGGCCGCTGCTCAAGTACCTGCGCGAAGAAATGCTGATCGTCATGGGCACCGCTTCGTCCGACGCCGTATTGCCGCAGATCATGCGCAAACTGGAGCACCTGGGCATCGGCAGCTCGACCGTCGGGCTGGTGATTCCGACCGGTTACTCGTTCAACCTCGACGGTTTTTCGATCTACCTGACCCTGGCCATCGTGTTCATCGCCAACGCCACCGGCACACCGCTGGCCATGACCGATCTGCTGACCATTCTGTTGGTATCGCTGATCACCTCCAAAGGTGCCCACGGTATTCCCGGTTCGGCGCTGGTGATCCTCGCCGCGACGCTGACAGCGATCCCCGCCATCCCGGTGGTCGGTCTGGTGTTGGTGTTGGCGGTGGACTGGTTCATGGGCATCGGCCGAGCGCTGACTAACCTGATCGGCAACTGTGTCGCCACCGTGGCCATTGCTCGTTGGGAAAAGGACATCGATGTGCAGCGAGCGAACAAGGTGCTCAGCGGTCAACAGGGCTACACCTTTCAACCGAGAAAACCGGTCGCTCAAGCAGCCGCCAAAGAATTTTGAATGACCGCCGTGCCTGCTCATCCGCAGGCACGGCTCATGGAGCGAATACGTGATCACCACATCAACCGTCGTCAACTCAGTCGTAGAAAAACTTCGGGCCGCGCTGGCCCGTGGTCAGTGGCGCTCCGGCGACATGCTGCCCGGCCAGCGCGAACTGGCCGAACAACTGGGCATCAGCCGCCCGAGCCTGCGCGAAGCTGTGATCGTGCTGGAAACCCTCGGCCTGGTGCGCTCGATGCCGGGCAAAGGCGTGGTGGTGCTCGACGCGCAACTGAGTGACAGCCAAAGCCACGACAGCGCAGTGGCCGGCGCCAGCCTCGAAGACGTGCTGCAACTGCGCTACACCCTGGAGCCGTTCATTGTCGGCCTCGTGGCCCAATCGATCAGCAGCAAGGAAGTCGGCCAGTTGCGCCTGACCCTGATGGACATGCGCGAAGCCCTGGAGGCCGGCGACAGCGAAGCCGGGGTCAGCGCCTACATCGCCTTCCACGAAGAATTGTTCACCCTGACCTCGAACCCGATCTTCCAGAGCGTGGTGCAACAAACCAGCAACGCCCTCAAACAAAGCGCTGACGTGCTGCGCAATTCCCCGGAACATCTGGCCGAACGCCTCGAAGAAAACGAAGCCGTGGTGCGCGCGATACGCGGCAAGAACAGCGCCCAGGCCAGCGCCGAGATGCGTCGACACATCCTGCGCGAAGGCCAGCGGATGGGCATCGAGCTGAACATTCCGGAAGACCACTTGAACACCTGAATTTCTTCACACTGGAGATCGGCCATGAACAGTCTTGCCACGCCGTCGCACACTCGTCAGATGCCGGCTGCCCTGCCCTTCTCGCGCCTGCCGGCGCCGAGCGATGACCTCTATCCACGACTGTTCGATGCGATTCTGGAGCAACGCATCGATCCGGCCAGCCGTTTCACCGAAGACAGCCTCAGGCAGATGTTCGGTGTCAGCCGTGCGGACGTGCGGCGGGTGCTGACGCAGCTATCCCATGAACACATCATTGTGTTGCGCGCCAATCATCGCCCGCGTGTCACCGCGCTGAATGCCGAACAAACGCGGCAAACCCTGCATGCACGGCGCCTGACCGAAAGCACGCTGGTGCGCCTGGCTTGTCAGCGGCCACAGGCCGAAGAATTGAAACGCCTGCGAGCGTTGATCGAACGTGAACGCCAGGCTGTAGAGCAGGATCGGCGGGCGATGGCGATTCGGTTGTCCGGGGAGTTCCACCTGCAACTGGCACACATGGCGGGGAATGCACCGCTGGCGCATTTTCTCGGCAGTCTGGTGCCGCTGACGTCATTGGCGATTGCGCGCGGTGATGGATCGACGCGCCGTTGTTGCGCGTGGCAGGAGCATCTGGCGATTGTTGAAGCAGTGGAAAATGGGGATGCTGCAAAGGCCGCAATGCTGATGAACCAACATCTGGATCATCTGGAAGACACCCTGTTATATTCCGTCAATGAACAGTGCGCCACCGGATGATCGCCATCGCGGGCCCGCTCCCACAGTGATTGAGGGTGACCACAGATTTTGTGACCAACCCCATAACCTGTGGGAGCGGGCTTGTTCGCGAAGAGGTCCTTAATGACTGCGCAAATATTTAGCCTTGCGCCGCCACCCTGGCAAACCCCGCCCGAATTTTCTCCTCCGGCAAATCATCGGCAATAAACACGATCACACTGTCCCGCGCCTCACCCTCGGCCCACTCCGTATCCCAGTCGAAACCATAGAGTTTCAGCACGCCCTGAAACACCAGCCGCCGATCTTCCCCGGCAATGTTCAGCACGCCTTTGTAGCGCAGCAATTGCTTGCCGTGCTCCTCCAGCAATTCATTCATGAATTCACTGAGCTGATCGATATCCAGCGGTTGCTCAGTGCGCAGCACCAGACTGGAGATGCGATCGATAGACGGCGCCTGGCTCACCGGCCGCAGACTCAGCCCGCCACCCAGGTCGGCATTGAGGTTGAAGCCGCGCACATCGAGTAACTCGGCCAGATCGATATTGCCGTGTTCGACCACACGAATCGGTGCTCGACGGTTGATCCGCGTCAGCCGTTCGCTCAGCGCCGTGAATGCCGCTTCGTCGACCAGATCGGTCTTGCTCACCAGCAAGCGGTCGGCGAAACCAATCTGCGCCTGGGCGATGGTCTGGGTCAGGTGCTGCTCGGCGTGGGCCGCGTCGACCAGTGTGATGATGCCGTCGAGAATGTAGCGCTCACGCAATTCTTCATCGATGAAGAAGGTTTGCGCGACTGGCGCCGGATCGGCCAGACCGGTGCATTCGATCACCAAGCGGTCGAAGACGATTTCGCCGTTGTCCAGGCGTTCAAGCAACAGATAAAGCGCTTTGGTCAGATCGGTGTGAATGGTGCAGCAGACGCAGCCATTGGCCAAGGTCATGACTTGCACCGGCTCATCACCCAGCAACTGCGTGTCGATACCGGCGTCGCTGAATTCGTTTTCGATCACGGCGATTTTCAGGCCGTGCTCGGCTTTCAATAGATGGCGCAGCAAGGTGGTCTTGCCGGCACCGAGGAAACCACTGAGTACCGTGACCGGAATGGGAGAGGACAAAACTCGATCTCCTTAAAAGAAACACAAAACAAATGTGGGAGCGGGCTTGCTCGCGAAGGCGGTGCATCAGTCAGAACATTCATCAACTGACACTGCGCTTTCGCGAGCAAGCCCGCTCCCACAGGGGGATTGCAGCAACCTCAGGCTGTCAGCTCAACAGCACTTCGGCCCACCCTTGCCACCGTAACGGGCCTCCTGACGTTCGCGGAAGAACATCTCGTAGCTCATCATCGGTTTGTCCGGGTGCTTGGTTTGCATATGCTCGACGTAGGTGTCGTAGTCGGGCATGCCGACCATCAAGCGCGCAGCCTGACCGAGGTATTTACCGAGGCGACTCAGGTCATTGAACATGGTGCAATCCTCTGGTTACGCGTCCGGCAGAGCCTGGAATGGCGATTCTTTATCCGTACGCTCTTTTTTGCCCCAGGCGGCGATGCCGACTTTGAGCGCATAGAACAGGATGCTGAATACCACGAACAGGAACAGCGCGGTCAGCGTGGCGTTGGTGTAAGCATTGAAGATGACGTGCTGCATCTGATCGATGCTCTTGGCCGGGGCAATAATCTGACCGTTGGCCAACGCATCGCTGTACTTCTTGGCCAGCGACAGGAAACCGATTGCCGGGTTGGCGTCGAACAGTTTGATGAAACCCGCCGTTGTGGTGCAGATCAGCAGCCAGGTGGCTGGCAGCAGAGTGACCCAAATGTAGCGCTGACGCTTCATTTTGATCAGAACCACAGTGCCGAGCATCAGCGCGATACCGGCCAGCATCTGGTTGGAGATACCGAACAGCGGCCACAAGGTGTTGATGCCACCCAGTGGATCGATCACGCCTTGGTACAGCAACCAGCCCCACATCGCCACACAACCGGCGGTGGCAATCAGGTTGGCCGTCCACGACTCGGTACGCTTGAGCGCCGGAACGAAAGAGCCGAGCAGATCCTGGAGCATGAAACGTCCGGCACGGGTACCAGCGTCCACAGCGGTGAGGATAAACAGCGCTTCGAACAGGATCGCAAAGTGGTACCAGAACGCCATGGTGTTTTCACCCGGCAGAACACTGTGCAGGATTTGCGCGATACCCACCGCCAGGGTCGGCGCACCGCCAGCACGGGCCAGAATGGTGGTTTCACCAATGTCATGGGCGACGGCTTGCAGCGCCTCAGGCGTGATCGCAAAGCCCCAACTGCTGACCATCTGCGCCACCGAAGCGACATCCCCACCCACCACGGCGGCCGGGCTGTTCATGGCGAAGTACACGCCCGGTTCGATCACCGAAGCGGCAACCATGGCCATGATGGCGACGAACGACTCCATCAACATGCCGCCGTAACCGATGTAACGGGCGTTGGTTTCGTTATCCAGCAGCTTCGGCGTGGTCCCGGAGGAGATCAGCGCGTGGAAACCGGACACCGCACCACAGGCAATAGTGATGAACAGGAACGGGAACAGACCGCCCTTCCACACAGGGCCGGTGCCGTCGACGAACTGGGTCAATGCCGGCATTTTCAGCTCAGGCATGGTCACCAGGATGCCGATCGCCAACGCGATGATCGTACCGATCTTGAGGAAGGTCGACAGATAGTCACGCGGCGCAAGGATCAGCCATACCGGCAGAACCGCCGCCACGAAGCCGTAACCGATCAGCATCCAGGTGATTTGAATACCGGTGAAGCTGAAGGCCTTGGCCCACACCGGATCAGCGGCAATCTGCCCACCCAGCCAGATCGAACCGAGCAGCAGCACCACGCCAATCACCGAGATCTCGCCGATGCGACCCGGACGGATGTAGCGCATGTAAATGCCCATGAACATCGCGATCGGGATGGTCGCCATCACGGTGAAGATGCCCCACGGGCTCTCCGCCAGCGCTTTCACCACGATCAGTGCCAGCACCGCGAGGATGATGATCATGATCAGGAAGCAGCCGAACAGTGCGATGGTGCCGGGAATGCGGCCCATTTCTTCACGCACCATGTCGCCCAGGGATCGGCCGTTGCGACGGGTCGACATGAACAGAACCATGAAGTCCTGCACCGCGCCCGCCAGCACCACACCGGCAATCAGCCAAAGCGTGCCAGGCAAATACCCCATCTGCGCTGCCAATACCGGGCCGACCAACGGCCCCGCGCCAGCAATGGCCGCGAAGTGGTGACCGAAGAGAATGTGTTTGTTGGTTGGAACGTAGTCCAGACCGTCGTTGTTGAGCACGGCGGGGGTGGCCCGACGCGCATCGAGTTGCATCACATTGTTAGCGATGAACAGGCTGTAGTAACGATACGCAACCAGATAAATGGCCACGGCTGCGACCACAATCCACAAGGCGTTGATCGCCTCGCCTCGGCGCAATGCCACTACGCCCAGGGCGCACGCTCCTACGATTGCCAGCACTAGCCAGGGTAAGTGGCGTAGCAGGCTATTATTATTTTTCATTTTTTTATTCCAGCCAGGGTGGACAAGAAAGACAGCCACCCCGAGTTTAGCGCTACTGGCGACAAAGGCCATACCCCGACGTTGGTCTAGACGCTTGTCTGCACTGGCACGGTTGAAGAATGCGGGTCTATAGTCAGCGAACATCCGGAGGATTGCGCCATGAGCGAACAACCTGACGAGCGTCGCCGTTTCAAACGCATCGCGTTCGATGCCAAAACCGAGTTGAGCCAGGGCGAGTACATCTGGCCAGTGAAGTTGATCGACCTGTCGCTAAAGGGTCTATTGATCGAGAAGCCAGAGCCGTGGCTAGGTGATCGGGAGCGGCATTTCCTGGTCGATATCCATCTCAACGATGAGGTCGGCATCAAGATGGATGTGCAATTGACCCACGACGACCATGGCCAACTCGGCTTCGCCTGCAAGCACATCAGCCTGGAGTCCATCGAACGCCTGCGGCGCTTGATTGAGTTCAACCTGGGCGATCCGCAGGAGCTGGAGCGCGAGTTGGGCGCTCTGATCGAAATCTAGAAGCCACTACCAATCCCTGTGGGAGCGGGCTTGCCCGCGAAGAGGCCGTGTCAGTCAACATTGATTTCGACTGACCCACCGCTTTCGCGGGCAAGCCCGCTCCCACCAAGGTTCCGAGTGTTTATTCGAAGAGCGCGTCGAGGGCCTGTTCCAGACGGGTCACGGCAATGATCTGCAGCCCTGGCGGTGACTCCTTCGGCGCATTGCCCTTGGGCACGATCGCCCGTTTGAAGCCATGCTTGGCCGCTTCCTTCAAACGCTCCTGTCCACTGGGCACCGGACGCACTTCGCCAGACAAGCCCACTTCACCAAACACCAGCAGATCATGGGGCAATGGCCGATTACGCAAGCTCGACATCACCGCTGCCATCAATGCCAGGTCAGACGCCGTCTCCAGCACTTTCACCCCGCCGACCACATTGAGAAACACGTCCTGATCGTGAGTCGGAATGCCGCCGTGCCGATGCAAAACCGCCAGTAACATCGCCAATCGGTTCTGATCGAGCCCCAACGTCACACGTCGCGGGTTGGCCAAGTGGCTGTCATCGACCAACGCCTGCACTTCCACCAGCATCGGCCGGGTGCCTTCCCACGTTGCCATCACCACGCTACCCGGGACTTCTTCCTGAGCACGCGTCAGAAAAATCGCCGAAGGGTTAGAGACTTCTTTCAGGCCCTTGTCGGTCATGCCGAACACGCCCAACTCATTGACCGCGCCGAAGCGGTTCTTCACCGCGCGCAACAACCGCAAGCGTCCGTCGGACTCGCCTTCGAAATACAGCACCGTATCGACCATGTGCTCCAGCACGCGAGGCCCGGCAAGCGCGCCTTCCTTGGTGACATGGCCGACGAGGAAAATCGCCGTGCCGCTTTGCTTGGCGTAACGCACCAGCAGCGCCGCACTCTCACGCACCTGGGAGACACCACCAGGCGCCGACTGCAGTTGTTCGGTGAAGATCGTCTGGATGGAGTCGATCACCATCACCTTGGGTTTTTCCTGACGAGCGGTGGCGATGATGGTTTCGATACAGGTTTCAGTCATCACCCGCAGTTGATCCTGGGGCAAGCCGAGACGGCGGGCGCGCATGGCCACTTGTTGCTGGGACTCTTCGCCGGTGACGTACAGCGCCGGCATGCTCTTGGCAAGGTTACACAGGGTCTGCAACAGAATCGTCGATTTGCCGATCCCCGGATCGCCGCCAATCAGCACCACCGAACCATCCACCAGACCGCCGCCGAGCACGCGATCGAGTTCGCCCGACGCGGTGGAAAACCGCGGAATCTCTTCAATGCTGACTTCGGCCAGCGTCTTGATCTGCGCCTGCTGCCCGGCCCAACCGGTGCGACCGGTGGGCGCCGTGGCCCCGCCGCTTTCGATCATGGTTTCAGTCAGGGTGTTCCAGGCACCACATTCACCGCACTGGCCGGCCCACTTGGGAAAAGTTGCGCCGCACTCAGTGCAGCCGTACATGCGCTTGGCCTTGGCCATCTGAACCCCCGGGGCAAAACCGCGATGATAACGCAGCCATCACCGATCAGCGCGGCGCGGCGGTGCGGATTTCTCCGCTGGCCAGACGCGTGGGGCTGTTGCCCAGTGGATCTTCGGCATTCAGGTCGGCACCTTTGGCCTTGAGTGCGTCGAGCAACTCAAGGCGTTTGAACAATCCGGCGTACATGGCTGCCGTCTGTCCGGCGCCGTTACGTTGGTCGGGGCTGCAGTCGGTCGCCATCAGGCGGCGGGCAATCTGCAATTCGCCCTTGAAAATCGCCCCCATCAACGCTGTGTTGCCGCGTTGATCCTGAGCACAGGCATCGGCCCCGGCGGCGAGTAACCTTTCAACCGCCGGCGCCTGACCGTGATACGCCGCCAGAATCAGCGCGGTGTAACCCTTGCTGTCGCGGGTATCGAGGGAGTAACCGGACTCAATGAAGGTTTCCAGCATTGGCACGTCACCACGCCGGGCCGCGTCGAAATAGTAGTCCTGAAGCAGAGCCTTGATCGCGTCGGGGCTCTGCTCAGGGGAGGCCGCCCATGCGGCGAACGACAGACAACCCGATAGCCACAAAAGACAGATACGCATAAGCACTCTCCTTGAGCGAAACGGGGCCCGGATTCAGACCCCGCGTCGCATCAACGCTGAATCAGTCGACCAGTTTGGCCGCCAGCGCCTTGACTCGGCTCAGGTCGCCCATAGCCACTTTAGTCACGCCGGTGCCGTATTCGGGATCAGCCTTATAAAGGAAGGACAGGATGATGTGCTTGCTCTCGTCATCAGTGGTGGCCAGCGAGCCGCCAAAGCTGTCGATCAGATCACGACGTTCCTTTTTGCTGAACGAGCGATACAGATCGCCGGCCTGCTTGAAGTTCTGCTCACGCTGAATTTTCGCCTGCTGGGTGCTGCCCGATAGCGCCGATGGGCTGTAACGCGCGCTTTGCGTCTCTTCGCGCGGTTGCAAACGGCTCGGCTGATAGTTCACGCCGGAGTGGCTGGCACCCACATTCATCGCACCATCCTGATTGCCATTATTCACCGCAACTTTTGGCGCGTTGATCGGTAATTGCAAGGCATTGGCACCCAGGCGATACATTTGCGTGTCGGCATAAGAGAACACTCGGCCTTGCAACAAACGATCTTCCGACGGCTCGATACCCGGCACAACATTGGCCGGCGCCATGGCAACTTGTTCAGTTTCCTGGAACACATTTGCCGGATTACGGTTCAATACCATTTGTCCAACTTTGCGTTCTGGAATACCCGGCCAGATCTTGGTTGCATCCAGCGGATCGAAATCAAACTTGGACAAATCTTGCGGTTTCAGAACCTGAATGTACAAGTCCCACTTCGGAAAATTGCCTTTATTGATGTTTGTCACCAAGTCATTGGTCATATGACTGTAGTCCTGACCTTGAACTTTCGTCACTTCCTTAGGGGCCAGATTCTTTATGCCTTGCAAACTCTTCCAGTGAAACTTTACGTAATGCACTTCACCTTTTGAATTGATCAACCTATAAGCATGTACGCCGTTGCCGTCCATTTCCCGATAACTGGCTGGTGTGCCTGAGTTGGAATACAACTCGGTCAGCGTGCGCGTGGCTTCCGGTACATGGGAGAAGAAGTCGAACCGGCGAGAGTCGTCATCAAGGTTGGTAAGCGGATCAGGTTTGAAGGCGTGCACCATGTCCGGGAACTTGATCGCATCGCGAATGAAGAAGGTCGGGAAGTTGTTGCCCACCAGATCCCAGTTGCCATCGGCGGTGTAGAACTTGGTGGCAAAACCGCGCGGGTCGCGCAGGGTTTCCGGTGAGTGATTACCGTGCACCACGGCGGAAAAACGCACGAAAACCGGCGTGCTCTGGCCGGCGGCAAAGACCTTGGCCTTGCTCAGGTCACTGAGGTCATTGGTGACCGTGAAAGTGCCGTGGGCGCCAGCGCCGCGTGCATGTACCACACGCTCGGGAATGCGCTCGCGGTCGAAACGCTGCAGCTTCTGGATCAGTTGCACATCCTGCAGCAGCACCGGGCCATTGGCACCGGCAGTCTGCGAGTTCTGATTGTCACCCACTGCTGCGCCGTTGTCCCGGGTCAGGGGGGCGGCATGCACGGAGAAGGTCAGGAGGCTGGCGGTGAGTACACCAAGGGTGCGGCGATGGGGAAAAGCCCCTAAGCCAAGCGTGGAAGTCATATCAGGTTCCTCTGGTTTTTTTGGGCGCATCCAGGTGCGCCAAACAGAGGCTAGAGGGCAAAACCGGCGAACATAAATAGAAAGTTCGTAACTCGATGATTGATAAATTTAGCTTCCTGTTCAGTGCGTTACGGCGTATTTCGCGCGCGATTAGTGGCACTTTGCAAACTAATCGTCGATTGATGTGTCGATAAAAACGGGCATTGTAAGAAGGTGTTTCGCGCAGGACGCGTTTTGCTGATTTACACTGCGTACACCAAACTCATCTGTAACAAGGAAATAACCTATGGGCGTGCTAAGCGAGTTCAAGGCCTTCGCGGTCAAAGGCAATGTGGTCGACATGGCCGTCGGTATCATCATCGGTGCCGCCTTCGGCAAAATCGTTTCGTCGTTTGTCGGTGACGTGATCATGCCGCCGATCGGCCTGCTGATCGGTGGTGTCGACTTCAGTGACCTGACCATTACGCTGAAAGCCGCCGAGGGCAGCGCCCCTGCGGTAGTGATGGCTTACGGCAAATTCATTCAGACCGTGCTCGACTTCATAATCGTCGCCTTCGCAATCTTCATGGGCGTCAAAGCCATCAACCGCCTCAAACGCGAAGAAGCCGTTGCCCCTAGCCTGCCACCGGTGCCTAGCAAAGAAGAGGAATTGCTGGGCGAGATCCGCGATCTGCTCAAGGCCCAGAACAATCAGCCCTGAACTTTGCACGCGATAAACAACGGCGCCTTCGGGCGCCGTTTGTTTACCAGTAGTTTTCCACGGCCACTTGGCCGGGGCGGCGAGTGAGGCTTAAGCTCATGCCCCGTTTTTTCAACAGTGCACGAGTGTCGTCGATCATCTGCGGATTGCCACACAACATGACCCGCGAGTGCTCGGCAGACAACTCCACACCGGCGACACGCTCAAGCTCTCCGTTCTCGATCAGCGCAGTGATGCGACCGTTCAGCGCGCCGGGATGCGCTTGTCGCGTGACTGTCGGGATGAATTGCAACTTGTGTGCGTGCTCGCTCAGGTATTCACGTTGCGCCAGCCCGGCAATAAGCTCCTGATACGCTAACTCCCGCGCTTCGCGCACGCTGTACACCAGAATGATCCGCTCGAATTTTTCCCAGACCTCGAAATCCTGCAGGATCGACAGAAAAGGCGCCACCCCCGTGCCTGTGGATAACAACCAGAGATCCCGACCGTCAACGAAGCGATCAAGGGTCAGATAGCCGAACGCCTGCCGTTCCACCAGCAAGCTATCGCCGATCTGCAGCCGACTTAATTCACTGGTGAACTCACCGCCCGGAACTACGATGGAAAAGAACTCAAGAAACTCGTCGAAGGGTGACGACACCATCGAATAAGCGCGCCACACGGTGCTGCCATCGGCCCTGGTTACGCCAAGCCTGGCAAACTGCCCCGCACGGAAGCGAAAACCTGCGTCACGACGGGTGCGTAAGGTGAATAGACTTGGGGTCAACGGCTGTACGTCGATCAATGTCTGAGCCGTGTACTTCTCTGCACTGGCGGTCATGGGGCGCTCCGATAAACGATTGCCACCAGTGTCCCGCAATTCCCCCCGTCTAAACACCGATGATTGGTAATGGCATTCAGAAAAACCATCCATTTGTTAAAAGTCAGGATGATGACTTAAATTAAAGTATTTTTTAATTGCTAAGAACATTTACTGAACACACCGGCATCTTCAAGAGCGAAATAATTTAAAACCACACGCAGGAAATATCCTACACTTCGACCCGTGCCGGGTTTTTGGATCAATTCGGCGCCCCCTATGCAACACCAACGGAGAGCATGTAATGGAAACGTGGAAGGAGTCGCAGTTAAGGCAACTGACTTTCGCTAAAGGGATAGATGCCGCTTATCCGATTTTGCTCAGATTCGCCGAAAATCTCGGTTTCAATTTTTGTGCAATTTCGGTCACGTCCCCCCATCGGGAAGTGCATCTTGATGCGTTTCAAATCAACAACTACCCCAAAGAATGGAATCAGCAATATGAACAACAAAAATTCAGCGTAGTTGACCCAGTAGTAGCGCATTGCAATCAGTCACTCATGCCGATTGTATGGAATGAAACAGTCTTTGCAGATACGCCGCGACTATGGGAAGCGCTAAAGGCGCACAAACTGCAATATGGCTGGTCCCAGGCCTTCCATCATAATGATACGGGTTTGTGCAGCATTATCAGCCTTGCACGTAAGCACTGCCCGATCAGTCCGCTAGAGTTGTACGAGCACTTTGGTTATATCTTCTACGCCGCGAGTCACTTGAGCGAACTGTTCGCCCGCACCCTGCCCGTGAATCCGGCCAAATCCGAAAAACCGCACCTTTCACCACGAGAACTGGAGGTTCTGCAATTGTCCGCCGGTGGAAAAACGGCTTATGAGATCTCGAAAATCCTCAGCTTGAGCGAACGCACCGTGAACTATCACGTGCAAAACGTGATCGAGAAACTCAACGTCTGCAACAAGATTTCCGCCGTCATCGCGGCCGCCAGGGCCGGAATCATCTAAAGCGTCGCCTGGCATCCGGATTAAAACTTACGGGTATTTGCGGAGAAAAAAACGTACCATTTGTGGCCTTTCTGAGTGATGACGTGAAGCTTTGTTGCGTTGTAGTTCACTTGATCGGTTCCGCCGCATGACACCAGGGCTGCGGGATACCCGTTGATCACCCTGAGTCCCCGCCCCATGCCTTTGCTCGATACGCCCTTCGCCCAACTCGACCTGATCCGCCAGCCCGAACAGCAGAACGAACCACTGCAGGCTTTCGATGCGGCCGACGAATACTTGCTCAACCATCTGGCCGCACAGCAACCGACGGCCGACACCCGAGTCTTGGTGCTCAACGACAGCTTCGGCGCACTGGCCGCCAGCCTGCTGGGCAAGGTGCAAGTGACCAGCAGCGGTGATTCGTTTCTGGGTTTTCAAGGTCTGGAAAAAAACCTGCTGCGCAACGGCCAAGCGTTCGATGCGATCTGCGGTATTCCGGCCAGCGAGCCTGTGGTCGGGCCCTTCGACCGCGTGCTGATCCGCGTACCTAAAACCCTCGCCTTGCTCGAAGAACAACTCATTCGCCTGCAAGAGCAACTGGCACCCGGCGCTGAAGTGATCGCCGCGGCGATGGTCAAACATCTGCCACGCGCTGCCGGTGATCTGCTGGAACGTTACATCGGCCCGGTGCAAGCTTCACTGGCAGTGAAAAAAGCCCGATTGCTCATCGCCACACCAGAAGCAAAGACACCGGCGGTGTCGCCCTACCCATCGCGTTATCGTCTCGACACACCGTCTATCGAATTGCTCAACCACGCCAACGTGTTTTGTCGTGAAGGCCTGGACATCGGCACCCGCGCCTTTTTGCCGCATTTGCCCAAGAGTCTGGGTAGCGCACGGGTTGCCGATCTCGGCTGCGGCAACGGTGTTTTGGCGATAGCCAGTGCTTTGCAAAACCCCGATGCGCAGTACACGCTGGTCGACGAGTCGTTCATGGCGGTGCAATCGGCCACCGAGAACTGGCGCGCCGCGTTGGGTGATCGCGACGTGATCGTGCGGGCCGGCGATGGCCTGGCCGGGCAGGAAGCACAATCGCTGGATGTGATCCTGTGCAATCCGCCGTTCCATCAGCAGCAAGTGGTGGGCGACTTCCTTGCCTGGCGCATGTTTCAGCAGGCTCGCGAAGCGCTGGTGGTCGGTGGTGCGCTGTACATCGTCGGCAACCGTCACTTGGGTCACCACAGCAAACTGGCGCGACTTTTCCGGGGTGTCGAGCAGGTGGCGGCAACGCCGAAGTTCGTGATCCTCAAGGCCCGCAAGTAATCCGCAAGACAAAAAAACCCTCCGTCAGGAGGGTTGCAAATCCGTACCCGAAGGCGCCGGGACGAAGTGATTCAGTGAGTGGTCAGGCCTGCGGCGTTCATGAACATGCGCATCAGGCTGGCAACGATAAACAGCGCACCGACACTGCCCACCCAGATCATGGCCAACCAGCCGAGCCGCTGCCATAGCGGTTTTTTTTCGGCCTCTTCAATGTCGTGCAGGGAATGTTTGCCGGGCATTGCTTCATCCTCCGATTGAGGGAGATGGCGCCGCTAGCGACGCCTTCGTGGTCACGACTAGTGATAACCGTCCTCATGAGTCACCTTGCCGCGGAACACGTAGTAGCTCCAGAAGGTGTAACCCAGGATGAACGGGATGATGAACAACGTACCCACCAGCATGAAACCCTGACTTTGCGGCGGTGCGGCGGCGTCCCAGATCGAGATCGACGGCGGCACGATGTTCGGCCACAGGCTGATGCCCAGTCCGCTGTAGCCGAGGAAGATCAGCACCAGGGTCAGCAGGAACGGCATGTAATTGGCATTGCGTGCCACGGCGCGGATCAAGCCATACATCGTCACCAACACCAGAATCGGCACCGGCATGAACCAGAACAGGTTCGGCATGCTGAACCAGCGTGTGGCAATGTCCGTGTGTGCCAGAGGCGTCCAGATACTGACGATACCGATCACGGCCAACAGCACGAAGGCCAGCGGCCGCGCCAGGTTGTGCATCTGCTCTTGCAGCTTGCCTTCGGTCTTCATGATCAGCCAGGTGCAGCCGAGCAAGGCATAAGCAACCACCAACGCGGCACCGCAGAACAGCGTGAACGGCGTCAGCCAATCCAGTGAGCCACCGGCGAACTGCCGATTGACCACGGGCAGACCATCGATGAACGCGCCGAGCGCCACGCCCTGGAAGAACGTCGCCGCCACCGAACCACCGATGAACGCCTTGTCCCAGAGATGACGTTTATCGTCCTTGGCCTTGAAGCGAAACTCGAACGCGACGCCACGGAAGATCAGACCGATCAGCATGAAAATCAGCGGCAGGTACAACGCCGACAGCACCACCGAATAGGCCAGCGGGAACGCGCCGAACAACGCCGCACCGCCCAGCACCAGCCAGGTTTCGTTACCGTCCCACACCGGGGCGACGGTGTTCATCATTACGTCACGGTCGGTCTTGCCCGGGATGAACGGGAAGAGAATCCCGATCCCCAGGTCGAAGCCGTCCATGACCACGTACATCATGATGCCGAAGATGATGATCACGGCCCAGATCAGCGGAAGATCAATACCCATGATTCAAATCTCCTTGGTCAGGGTGGGGCTGTGGTCAGCCTCGGAGCCATCGTCGTCAGCAGCCGACAGCGGCCTGGCCGGCGTACGTTTCTGGCCAGGACCACCGTCGTTGGTTTCCTTGCCTTCGTCGGTTATCGGCCCCTTGCGCACCAGACGCATCATGTAGCCCAGACCTGTACCGAACAGCGCGAAATACACCACCACAAACATGATCAGCGTGATGCTCATCTGCATGAAGCTGTGGTTGGAGGACGCATCCGTCGTGCGCATCAACCCGTAAACCACCCACGGTTGACGACCGATTTCCGTAGTGAACCAGCCTGCGAGGATCGCGATCAGGCCGGATGGTCCCATCCACAACGCCAGGTACAGGAACGGCCGCGAGGTATACAGCGTGTCGCGTTTGCGCAGCCACAGACTCCACAAACCGGTGAAGATCATCAGGAAGCCGAGGCCGACCATGACCCGGAACGACCAGAAGACAATGGTCGAGTTAGGCCGGTCTTCTGGCGGGAACTCCTTGAGCGCCGGCACCTGTTTGTCCAGCGAGTGGGTCAGGATCAGGCTGCCGAGGTACGGGATCTCAACGGCGAATTTGGTTTTCTCTTCTTTCATGTCGGGCCAGCCGAACAGAATCAGCGGCGTGGCTTCGTCACCCTTGTTTTCCCAATGACCTTCGATCGCAGCGATTTTCGCCGGCTGATGTTCCAGCGTGTTGAGGCCATGGAAGTCACCGATGACCGCTTGAATCGGCGCGACGATCAACGCCATCCACATCGCCATCGACAGCATGGTGCGGATGGCCGGGTTGTCTTTGCCGCGCAGCAAGTGCCAGGCCGCCGAGGAGCCGACGAAGAAAGCGGTTGCAACGAACGCCGCCGTGGCCATGTGCAATAGGCGATACGGGAACGAGGGGTTGAAGACAATCGCAAACCAGTCGGTCGGGATCACCTGACCGTTGACGATTTCAAAGCCCTGCGGGGTTTGCATCCAGCTATTGGAAGCGAGAATCCAGAAAGTTGAAATCAGCGTGCCGATGGCCACCATCACCGTGGAGAAGAAGTGCAGGCCACGTCCGACCTTGTTCCAGCCGAACAGCATCACCCCGAGGAAACCGGCCTCAAGGAAGAACGCCGTGAGCACCTCGTACGTCAGCAACGGCCCGGTGACAGCGCCAGCGAAATCAGAGAAGCGACTCCAGTTGGTACCGAATTGATAAGCCATGACCAACCCGGAGACCACACCCATGCCGAAGTTGACGGCAAAGATCTTCGACCAGAAATGGTAAAGGTCACGGTAGGTGTCGTTATGGGTTTTGAGCCACAGGCCTTCGAGCACCGCCAGGTAACTCGCCAGCCCAATGGTGATGGCCGGGAACAGGATGTGGAACGAGACGGTGAACGCGAACTGAATTCGGGCGAGATCGAGTGCCTCTAAACCGAACATAAGTCTTCCTCTGTCAGGTAATACCGGCTGTGGGGCTTGTGGCCCCAACGCCTACTGCCCCCACGGATATGGAGTGCGGCGAATTCTGATTCGTTCTTTTTTAACAACCATCGCAACGCAGGGAGTCTGGCCAACGGGCCACCGGATCAATTCCGTTCAGGGTTTTGATCTGGATCATGCAACGTTGAAAGAGTAGTCCCATTTTGAGCGAAGAACTGCGTGGTCGTTTGCCGCGTGACAAGTTGCCTCATCACCCTGGCAAAGCCCGGGCGGGGGCTTGATCCATGTCCCTGAAAGAAAATCGATGTCTGGCTAACTAAATTTCCCGCCCTAGCAACTTCCTGTTACAGACTGGTGATAATCTCGCGATTCCCCACCAGCCAGACCTGCCTTCAGATGCCCAGCCAAGAGCCCCTGCTGTTACGTCACCACCGCCCTTTTCTTGCGTTCTGGCTGGCCCGGATCTTTACCGCCAGCGGTTTTCAGATGCTCACCGTGGCCATTGGCTGGAACCTCTATCAATTGACCGGCAACGTGCTTGATCTGGGTCTGGTTGGCCTGGTCGAGTTCGCCCCGCGTGTGCTGTTCATGTTGCACACCGGACACGTCGCCGACCGCTATGACCGGCGTAAGGTCGCAGCGATCTGTCAGTCGCTGCAAGCGTTGATTGCGCTGGCGCTGGCAATTGGCAGCGCCACCGATCACGTCACCCGGGAAATGATCTTTATCCTCGCTTTTCTGCTCGGTGCCGCACGCTCGTTCGAGATGCCAACCACCCAGGCACTGCTGCCGAGCATCGTGCCCAGTGCGCTGTTCCCGCGTGCAGTGGCGGCGGCGCAATCGGCGCAACAATCCGCAACCATCGTCGCCCCGGCCCTTGGCGGCTTGCTCTATGCGTTCGGCAGCGTCTGGGTGTATGGCCCGACGGTGATTCTCTATGTGATTGCCTGCTCGCTGATGCTCAACCTGCCGGCACGACAAACGCCCTTGAACAAAGGCAAAGCCACGCTGGATTCGCTGCTGGCGGGGATTCGCTTCATTCGCAGCCGTCCTGACATCCTCGGGGCGATATCGCTTGACCTGTTTGCGGTGTTGCTCGGTGGCGCCACGGCGCTGCTGCCGGTATTTGCCAAGGACATCTTGCTGACCGGCCCGTGGGGGCTGGGTTTGCTGCGCTCGGCGCCCGCCGTGGGCGCCTTGTTGATGTCACTGTTCCTGGCCCGGTTTGCCGTGGAGCGCAACGTCGGCCGGGTGATGTTCACGGCGGTGGGCGTCTTCGGCGTCGCGACCATTGCCTTCGGCCTGTCGACCTCGTTCTGGTTCTCACTGGCGGTGTTGGTGGTGCTCGGCGCAGCGGACATGATCAGCATGGTGATCCGCGCGTCCTTCGTACAACTGGAAACCCCGGACGAAATGCGCGGCCGGGTCAGCGCGGTCAACGGTCTGTTCATCGGCGCTTCAAACCAATTGGGCGAGTTCGAGTCCGGCATCACCGCCCACTGGTTCGGCACCGTGCCGGCGGTCGTCATGGGCGGGATCGGCACGCTGGTGGTGACCGGAACGTGGATCAAACTGTTCCCGACCCTGGCCAAACGGGACCGGATGACGGAGCGGGTGGAAGAGGCGAAGGTTTAGCGCTCTTCAAACCTACAACTCCCCCGCCACTTTCGCCCGCAGCGCCTTGCCGCCAAGTTGTTCGACCAGTACCAAAGCAAACTCCAGCGCGGCACCAGAACCCTGGGCGGTGATGCAGTTGCCATCAACTACCACGGGTTGATCCACAAACGTGCAGCCCGACAATTGATGACTGACGCCCGGCAGGCAAGTCATGCGTCGCTGACGCAAAACGCCGAAGGCTTGCAAGGCGACTGCCGGGCCTTCGGCGATAGCGGCGAACAAGCGCCCGGCGCTGGCCTGATCCTTGAGCAATTGCTGCAAAGGCTGGTGCGCCGCCAAATGCTGTGAACCCACGTCACCGCCGGGCAGGACGATCAGATCGAAAGTCTGCGCCAGCACATCGACCAGCATGCCGTCAGCCGTCAGGCGGGTGCCGCGCGCGCAGGTCAGCATGCGTCGTCCTTCGATGCTGGCCGCCACCACTTCGATGCCGGCGCGGCGCAGCACATCGATCAGGGTCACGCTTTGCAGGTCATCGATCCCCTCGGCGAGGGTAATCAGGGCTCTAAAGGTCATGGGCGATTTCCGCTGGGTGATCTTCAAAGCGTAGTCAGCTTTAGCCTGGCTCGTTTGGCCGTAGCCGTTACTTGATGTAAAGCTGCGTCGACATGCTGTTACCCGGCGCGTTGATCGAGGTGTTGCTGAAAGTGAAGATGCCGCTCTGCTTGCCCGCCAGATCAAAGATGTACAGATAGCCGACGGTTTTACGGCCGACCGTGCATTCGGTGAGATTGCCGGTCTCAAACGCGCAGACCGGGGTTCGCGTGCCATTCACTTCAAAACCGTCCAGCGCCACATGGGGCTCGCGACCGTAACCGACTTCCAGCACGTAAACCTTGATGTGCGGGCCTTGGTGGTCACAACGCGTTTGCTCCTGCCCCTCAGTGATGCCTTCAAAACCGCACGGCGGTGATTCGACTTTCAGCACTTTCAACTGGGTCAGCGGCGGCGCCGAGGCCGCCCAGGCGCCAGGCATCCCGGTCATGAAAATAGCCATCAGTGCGAAAGCCTTCATCCAGCGCTTGTTCATACGATCCCTATCCCCCCAAAAATCAGCGCGCAGTATGGCGCACTTGCTCTCACGGCAAAACTTCGCCGACGATCGACACCAACAACCGCCATATTGCCCACGCTGCTGGTATGATGCGCGGCTTTTTCCGGCCCATCACAATTTTCCAGGCGCTTGCGACGGTCTGTGCTTTGCTGTTGAGGTCGATACATTCACGGCGCCATCCGCGCCACGGGGAGCAGACATGCTGGAAAGGCTGTTTCAACTCAAGGCACACAACACCAACGTGCGAACCGAGATTCTTGCGGGTATCACGACGTTCCTGGCCATGGCCTACATTCTGTTCGTCAACCCGAGCATTCTCGGCGAGACCGGCATGGACAAGGGTGCGGTATTCGTCGCCACCTGTCTGGCCGCCGCGATCGGTTCGACGGTCATGGGCCTGATCGCCAACTACCCGATCGCTCTCGCACCGGGCATGGGCCTGAACGCCTTTTTCACCTACACCGTCGTGCTGCACATGGGCCATACCTGGCAAGTGGCACTGGGCGCGGTGTTCATTTCGGCCGTGCTGTTCTTTCTGCTGTCGATCTTCCGCATCCGTGAATGGATCATCAACAGCATCCCGCTGCCACTGCGCTCGGCGATTGCCGCCGGTATCGGCCTGTTCCTGGCGCTGATCGCCCTGCACAACGCCGGTATCGTGGTCAGCAACCCAGCGACCATGGTCGGCCTCGGTGACCTGAAACAACCGGCCCCGATTCTCGCCACCCTTGGTTTCGCCCTGATCGTCGCCCTTGAAGCCCTGAAAGTGCGCGGCGCGGTGCTGATCGGCATTCTGGCGGTCACCGTTGTCTCGATCGCCTTGGGCGTTACCGCGTTCGTCGGCGTGATCTCGATGCCGCCTTCGCTGGCCCCGACCTTCCTGCAACTGGACATCAAAGGCGCACTGGACATCGGTCTGGTCAGCGTGATTTTTGCTTTCCTGTTCGTCGACCTGTTCGACAACTCTGGCACCTTGATCGGCGTCGCCAAACGCGCCGGCCTCATGGGCAAGGACGGCCACATGCCGAAAATGGGCCGTGCGCTGATCGCCGACAGCACCGCCGCCATGGCCGGTTCGCTGCTGGGCACCTCGACCACCACCAGTTACATCGAATCCGCTGCTGGCGTGAGTGCGGGCGGCCGCACCGGTCTGACTGCCGTCGTCGTCGCGATCCTGTTCCTGCTGGCGCTGTTCTTCTCGCCATTGGCGTCCAGCATTCCGGCATTCGCCACCGCACCCGCGCTGCTGTTCGTCGCCGTGTTGATGACTTCCGGTCTGGCGGAAATAGACTGGGAAGACATCACCGTTGCCGCCCCGGTCGTGGTGACCGCGCTGGCCATGCCGTTCACCTACTCCATCGCCAACGGTATCGCGTTCGGCTTCATCGCCTGGACCGCGATCAAACTGCTGTCCGGGCGTGCCCGTGAGCTGAACCCGGCGCTGGTGATTTTGTCGATTCTGTTCGTGATCAAGTTGGGTTGGTTCAACGCATGACTTTCGATTCCCAAGCTTACGCCGCTCAACTCGAAGACAAGGTGACGCGCCTGCGTGACCTGCTGGCACCGTTTGATGCCCCCGAGCCGACAGTGTTCGACTCACCGCTGCAGAACTTCCGTCTGCGCGCCGAATTCCGTCTGTGGCGCGAGGCCGGCGAGCGTCACTACGCGATGTTCTCCCAAGACGACAAACGCACGCCGATCCTGATCGAAGCGTTCCCGATTGCCAGCCTGCGCATCAATCAGTTGATGCCACAGCTCAAGGCCGCGTGGCAGGCAAGTTCGGCGCTCAGCCACAAGCTGTTTCAGGTGGAGTTCCTGACCACGCTGGCCGGCGACGCAATGATCACCCTGTGCTATCACCGTCCGCTGGACGAGCACTGGCAGGCTGCAGCCGTCAAGCTGTCGGCAGATCTGGGGGTCAGCATCATCGGTCGCTCCAAGGGCAAACGCGAAGTGATCGGCCACGATTACGTGGTAGAAAAACTCGAAGTCGGTGGTCGTACCTTCAGCTACCGCCAGCCAGAAGGCGCGTTCACCCAGCCTAACGGCACCGTGAACCAGAAGATGTTGAACTGGGCTTACGAAGCACTGGGCGATCGCACTGACGACCTGCTGGAGCTGTATTGCGGCAACGGCAACTTCACCCTGCCGCTCGCCACCCGCGTGCGCAAAGTGCTGGCCACCGAAATCAGCAAGACGTCGGTCAACGCCGCACTGAGCAACCTCAGCGAAAACGCTGTGGATAACGTCACGCTGGTGCGCTTGTCCGCCGAAGAGCTGACCGAAGCGCTCAACGAAGTGCGTCCGTTCCGTCGCTTGCATGGCATCGACCTGAAGAGCTACGAGTTCGGTAGCGTATTCGTCGACCCGCCACGCGCGGGCATGGACCCGGACACCTGCGAACTGACCCGGCGCTTCGACAACATCCTGTACATCTCCTGCAATCCGCAAACCCTGGCGGCCAACATCGCCCAGTTGCACGACACGCACCGCATCACGCGCTGCGCGTTGTTCGACCAGTTCCCGTGGACGCATCACATGGAATCGGGTGTGTTGCTGACCCGCCGTTGATGCAAATGCCGGAGACAAGAAAGCCGTCATGATGACGGCTTTTTTGTGGATAAGTTTTGACTGTGCGATCACCGAACAAAAAACACCCACGGTAACGCTGTGCAATTGACCCATGTAACCATCTAGTACATTTTATCTCCACAGGCTGAACTCTCGGCCAAAGCCAAAAACAATAAGTGGAGTTTCCCCTCATGCCCCCTATCGTTCTGGTGCTTAACGGCCCGAACCTGAACTTGCTCGGCACCCGTGAACCGGCGACTTACGGCCACGAAACCCTGGCGGATATTTCTGCGCTGTGTGGACGTGCGGCCGAGGAGTTCGGCCTGGCCGTGGAGTTTCGCCAGACCAATCACGAAGGCGAACTGCTCGACTGGATTCACGCGGCCCGTGGCCGTTGCGCCGGGATCGTGATCAACCCGGCGGCGTGGACGCACACCTCGGTGGCGATTCGCGATGCGCTGGTTGCCAGCGAATTGCCGGTCATTGAGGTGCATCTGTCCAATGTCCATGCGCGCGAACCGTTTCGTCATCATTCGTTCGTCTCGGCCATCGCCACGGCAGTGATGTGTGGTTTCGGCAGCCATGGCTATCGCCTGGCCCTGGAACATTTCAGCCAGCGACTGAAGGGGTGAATCCGATGTCACGCCAAAGCGCGATACTCGCCGGGCTGATCGGCGCCGGCATTCAGGCCTCCCGCACGCCGGCCTTGCATGAACACGAAGGCGATGCGCAGGGCATGCGTTATCTCTATCGACTCATCGACCTCGACCAACTGCAGATGGATAGCACCGCCCTGCCCGACCTGCTGCTGGCCGCCGAACGAATGAATTACACCGGTTTGAACATCACGTTCCCATGCAAGCAGGCGATCATCCCGCTGCTCGACGAACTGTCACCCGAAGCCCGTGGCATCGGCGCGGTGAATACCGTGGTGTTGAAGGACGGCAAACGCGTGGGTCACAACACCGATTGCCTGGGTTTCGCAGAGGGCTTTCGCCGAGGCTTGCAGGATGCACCCCGTGAACGTGTCGTCCAGATGGGCGCCGGTGGCGCAGGCGCGGCAGTGGCCCACGCGTTGCTGAGCGAAGGCGTACAGCAACTGAGCATTTTTGATGTCGACAGCGAGCGCGCCGAAAGTCTGGCCAACAATCTCAATGAGCATTTCGGTTTCGATCGCGCCATGGCCGGGCGTGATCTGCCGAGCACACTGACTCAGGCGGACGGCCTGGTAAATACCACGCCGATGGGCATGGCCAAACTGCCGGGCATGCCCGTACCGGTGGAGCTGCTGCGCAAGGAGTTGTGGGTGGCGGAGATTGTGTATTTCCCGCTGGAAACCGAACTGCTGCGCAACGCCCGCGCCTTGGGTTGCCGCACGCTGGATGGCGGCAACATGGCGGTGTTTCAGGCCGTGAAGGCGTTTGAGCTGTTCAGCGGTGTAGTGCCGGATGCGCCGCGAATGCTGGCACATTTTCAAAGTATGAAGGGTTGAACTCAATCCCCTTGTGGGAGCGGGCTTGCTCGCTCCCACAAGGGGAATGCGTCAGGCCTGCAAGTAACGCAACACCGACTCACAGATCATCTCGCGATGACGCTGCTTGATGCTTTCGTCCGGCAGATCGATCTGAAAAATCTCACCGAACGTATGGCGGTTCGACACGCGATAGAAGCAGAACGAACTGATCAGCAGGTGCACGTCCAGCGCATTGAGCCCGGTACGAAACACACCTTGTTCAACACCCCGACGCAGGATCTCGCCCAGTGAATCGAGGATGGTGTTGTTCATTGCCTTGATCGCATCGGAACGCTTCACGTATTCGGCGTTGTGGATGTTCTCGATACTGACAATGCGCACGAAATCGACATTGTGATCGTGGTGATCGAACGTGAACTCCACCAGACGCCGAATCGCCACAATCGGCGATAACTCGTCCAGGTGCAGACGGTTTTCCGTGTTGCGGATATCGCCGTAGAGTTTTTCCAGGACCTCGACGTACAACTGCTCCTTACTGCCGAAGTAGTAATAGATCATGCGTTTGGAGGTGTGGATGCGCTCAGCGATCGCGTCGACGCGAGCACCGGACAGTCCTTGCTGGACGAACTCGACGATCGCCTCCTGCAGGATGTTCTCGCGGGTTTTTTCCGGATTGTTCTTGCGACTCTTGCGCGGCTCTGCGGCAGATACGACGGGAGCGGCGGGGAGTTCTGAAGTCATTGTCATTGCGGGCTCACGGCCATCACTGCACAGGCTGGCGATTATGGGCCGCGCGGCACAGTGAAGGAAGCCGCGCGGCATGTGTTTAATCCCGCGTTTACGATTTTCCTACAACTTCGCCTGGCGCACAGCGCCACTGCGTGATTTGGCCATCGCTGCCAGACGCACCGCGACGTTCGCCGCGCCGTAACCGGCATAGCCGCTTTTACGCTGGATGATCTCGAAGAAAAATCGCCCTTCAAACGGCTCTGTATAGACGTGAAACAACTCACCGCCCAGCGCGTCGCGGTCATAGAGAACGTTGTAATACGCCAGTTCGCTGAGGAATTGGTCGTCGAAATCAAAGCGCGCGGCAAGATCGTCGTAATAGTTCAGGGGGATATCGAGCAGCGGTACACCGGCCTCTTTGGCACGACTGACTTCGGCGAAGATGTCGTCACAATCGAAGGCAATATGATGCACGCCAGAGCCGCGATAACTTGACAGCGCGTGGGAGATCGCGGTGTTGCGGTTCTCGGAAATGTTCAGCGGCAAGCGGATAGAACTGTCGCGACTGCGCAATGCCCGGCTCTTCACCAGACCGTACGGGTCGGGCAGCACGACTTCATCGTCGGCCTCGAAATCCAGCAAGCTTTTGTAGAACAACACCCAACTGTCGAGGCTGTCAGCCGGCAGCGCCATGGCCATGTGATCGATGCGTTTGAGACCGCCACGGGCCGATGCACCTGGTAGCAGATTGAAGTCGGTGCCGTAGACATCCGCCTCTTCATCCACCAGATAAATCAGGCTGCCGTCCGGTGCGCGCACCGCCGCCAGCTCCAATTCGTTCGGGCCGACCAAGCCGCGATAAGGCTGCCCCTTGTAAGCCACGGCACGCGCCAGGGCACTGTTGCTGTCCTTGACTCGCACAGCGGTGGCGCACAGCGATGGGCCGTGAGCCTCAAAAAAACTGTGGGCAAACGAATAGGGTTCGCAGTTGAGGATCAGGTTGATATCACCCTGACGCAGCAAGCTGACGCTCTTGGAGCGATGCTGACCAGACTTGACGAAACCCAGCCGCTCCAGCCAGTGCGCAAGCTTGGCGCCGAGGCTTTCATCGACGGCGAATTCGAGAAACTCGATGCCGTTGTACTCGCTGGCCTTAGGGGTTTCAAAGAGGATTTCGCGATTGGCCACGGGCGCCGCTTCTTGTTCAAGGCGCTGACGGGTTTTCTCTTCCAGATACAGCAACGAGCGCAAACCGTCGGCGGCATTGGCCCGCGGCGGTGCGGCGCGGAAACCGTCATTGAAGATTTCCAGCGACAGCGGCCCGGTGTAACCGCTCTGGATGATCGGTGCCAGGAATCCCGGCAGATCGAATTCACCCTGGCCCGGGAAGCAGCGGAAGTGTCGGCTCCACTCCAGGACATCCATCGCCAGAATCGGCGCGTCGGCCATTTGCACGAAGAAAATCTTGTCACCGGGAATATCGGCGATGGCACGCGGGTCGCCCTTCAGTGACAGGGTGTGGAAGCTGTCGAGGAGCACACCGAGGCTTGGATGATCAGCCTGGCGCACGATGTCCCAGACCTGTTGATATGTATTGACGTGACGGCCCCAGGCCAGCGCTTCATAGCCGATTCGCAGGCCACGTGCGCCGGCACGTTCAGCCAGCAAGCGCAGGTCATCGACGAGAATCTGCTGATCGCCAACGCTGTCGGCCGAAGCGTTGCTGCACACCAGCACCAGATCGGTGCCCAGTTCCTGCATCAGGTCGAACTTGCGCTCGGCCCGCTCCAGGTTGCGCGCCAAACGGTCACGGCGGCAGCCTTCGAAGTCGCGGAACGGCTGGAACAGGGTGATGGCGATCCCGAGATCGGCGCACATCTGTTTAATTTCCCGAGGGCTGCCGTCGTAGTACAACAGATCGTTTTCAAAAATCTCCACCCCGTCGAACCCGGCGGCGGCGATGGCTTCGAGTTTTTCCGGCAGGGTGCCGCTCAAGGAAACGGTGGCAATGGAACGCTGCATGTTTCAACTCCCGGGCTGCGCCGCGTTGTTCATTTTTTGTCGTGGGGAAATTATTGGCTGCATCACTTCTCGCAGCAATTTAAAGTGTACTACCCGGTTAGTTTTGCGTGCGATTATCGAACACAATGCCGGTTTGACGAATTGACGATTTTTCGTCCACTGCCCAACATCCACAGCACATTGAGTCCGGTCGCGACGCACCGGTCGCAGCGTTCAAGAAAAAAGAACACCAAATAACAAATCCAAAAACGGGTGGAACACATGATTCCTTCACAGACTTCCCGCATGGCGCCAGCCATGAGCACTGCCACGGGTGGCATCGGCGACAAGATCCGCGGCGCCATGGCCGTCGGCAAGACCCGTTGGGGCATGCTGGCGCTGGTATTTTTCGCCACAACCCTCAACTACATCGACCGCGCCGCGCTCGGTGTCATGCAACCCATCCTCGCCAAGGAAATGAGCTGGACGGCGATGGATTACGCCAACATCAACTTCTGGTTTCAGGTCGGTTACGCGATCGGCTTCGTTCTGCAAGGTCGCTTGATCGACCGGGTCGGCGTCAAGCGCGTGTTCTTTTGCGCGGTGCTGCTCTGGAGCCTGGCCACCGGCGCCCACGGCCTGGCAACGTCGGCGGTCGGCTTTATGGTCTGCCGGTTCATCCTCGGCCTGACGGAAGCGGCCAACTATCCGGCCTGCGTGAAAACCACACGCCTGTGGTTCCCGGCCGGTGAACGCGCAGTCGCCACAGGCATCTTCAACGCGGGCACCAACGTCGGCGCGATGTTCACGCCGATGCTTCTGCCGCTGGTTCTCCATGTATGGGGCTGGCAGGCGGCGTTTCTGTGCATGTCGGCACTGGGCGGGATCTGGCTGCTGTTCTGGGGTCTGAAATACTTCAACCCGGAAGATCATCCGAGCGTCAAACAATCGGAACTCGACTACATCCAGCAGGAAGTCGAGCCAGAACAGGCCCGCGTGCCATTCTCGAAAATCCTGCGGATGCGCGGCACCTGGGCCTTCGCCCTCGCCTACTCGCTGACCGCTCCGGTGTTCTGGTTTTACCTGTACTGGCTGCCGCCGTTTCTCAATCAGCAATACAACCTGGGCATCAACGTGACCCAGATGGGCATCCCGCTGATCATCATCTACCTCACTGCCGACTTCGGCAGTGTCGGCGGCGGCATCCTGTCTTCGTTCCTGATCGGTCGCGGTATGAACCCGATAAAGGCACGGCTACTGTCGATGTTCCTGTTTGCCTGCTGCATCATCGGCGTGATCATGGCCGCCGGTTCGAGCAGTCTGTGGGTGGCGGTGGCAGCGATTTCCCTGGCCATCGGCGCGCATCAGGCCTGGACCGCGAATATCTGGAGCCTGGTGATGGACTACACCCCCAAGCACATGATGAGCACCGTCTTCGGTTTCGGCGGCATGTGCGCGGCAATCGGCGGGATGTTCATGACCCAGATCGTCGGCCACATCCTCACCGTCACCCACAACAACTACACCGTGCTGTTCACCCTGATTCCGGGGATGTACTTCATCGCGCTGATCTGGATGTACTTCATGGCACCGCGCAAGATTCCTGACGTCACCGAGTAATCCGGCCACCTACCTGACGGCGAAACTTTCCTCCTTTATGGATTGAGCCTAAATCCCTGCAGAAACTGCAAAAGGCTGCAATCTTGTGTTTTTGACGTTGCCATCCACGACCACTCGTCGGAATACTTTGCGCACCTGTCAGATCTGACAGGTGCGCCATCCTCGCCTTTGCGCCCTAATCACTCCATCGCCTTATTCAACGGCAGGAGTGCACGCCATGCT